>PWMI01000021.1 GCA_003558235.1 Candidatus Iainarchaeum sp. | reverse complement strand
TTTTTGTTGAAAAAGTGAGTTGTGAGAGTATTTTTTAGGCACTACAATCGTTCGACCAGAAGGATTTAGGCACTACACTTTTAGGCACTACAAGTGAGTGAACAAGGAAAATATTAAAAAAATGAGGGAAAGTATAAAAAGAAAGATAGTACTAATAGTAAGTGTGACGTACGGTGAAGGAAATGGGTCTGTTCACTTCTTTAAGATCCTTTTTTAACAAAGACAAAAAAGAAAAGGATTTAGAGAGAGTAAAATTAGTTAATGAGGGTAGAGAGAACGTAGAATCTCTTTCCAGTGATTTAACACCTGTTTCCAATAATAATGCTTCTTCTACCAGTTACCAATTAGTCAAGAAAAGATCTGAAGGGATAATAGAAGAAAAGGACATTCTCTGGGAAATGAATAAGAAATTGAACGATTTATTAGAGATAAAAGAGCTTTATAAGGACATGTTGGATTGGATGGTGGAATTAAACCAAAATAAAGAAAATTTAAAGAATCGGAACTCGTCGCGAGATGTCTCGATAGAGTCGTCGATAGAATCGAGCCTATCCCCGAGACTTCGACAGGTCGTTGAAATAGTGGAAGAAAAAGGAGAGTTAGGTGCTTCAGATTTGTCATCTGAAATAGGATTAAGCCATAATAGGTGTTCAGAACTTTTAAATGCATTATATAAGTCGAAACACCTTTCTAAACACCGTGTTGGGAGAAAGGTATACTATCGAGTTAATAATAATTAATACTATGAAAGAGTCATTTGAGACCCTTACTTTGAAATTTGAATCATAGGAAAAAACTTCTCATCAAAATTCCAAGTCTCTAGACCCCCTTACTTCCAGTATTATAGTCACTTCAGGTGGATTTTTTGAATAAAGAAGAAAAAAGAGATCTTTTGAACTAAAAAATTTCTCTTATTTACTCTTAATCTTCTTTTTAGCTATATTCTGAGCTTCTCCTTTTGTTAAAGCTCTACAAGGCCCTATGTATAGCACTGTTTCTTGTTTAACGCTTTTTCCGGTCCTCTTTGACTTACAAGCATACCAGTACTCGTTGCCATAGATCCTCTTCTTCCTAACATACACCATAATTAGTATAGGATATTGGGGTTAAAAAAGATTTAGGCACTACATTTGTTCATCATATACTTCTGAGTGGCCCCTTACTTCCAGTATTCATGGTGTTTTGAGTCTCCTTCAATGAAAAATAAGAAAAAGTATATAAATGAAGTCTGCTTTCACTTAAACGATCAATATGAGCATAAAAATATCAGATATATACGGCAAACCAATATTTAGTGGAGAAGGACAACAGGTAGGAACTGTTAGAGACGTAATAATAGACATGGAAGAAGGAAAAGCAGTAAGACTAACTACAGAAGAAATGAGCAGACTCAGTAAAGAAGAAGTAAGAACTACTCTAAAAGATAAAAGCATACTCTACGACCGAGTAAGAACAGTAGGAGACATAGTGCTCTTAAAAGGATCAAGTAGAGTAGGAAGATCTTCAAGAGAAACAAGAAGCTCCGAGAACACTGGTTCAGGTAGTTTCGGTAGTTTCATGAGTAGATAACACTACAAAAAGACTTTTTCTCTTCTAAAAAATAGATTTCTCGAAAGGAAGAAATAAAAACCTGCTTAACCTACATGCTATATGTGGGTTAAAATGGTTTACTTCAACATCTACAAAGCAAAAAAGGAAACAATAAAATTCCTTAGATATCCTATACCAAGAACACCAATAGAGATATCCAGACACCTAAAAGAAAACCTGGAAAACTTCTACCCAAAAACAAAAGACTACAGAACCATTAAAAGCCTAAAAGAAAACGTTTTAAACGAACTAATAGATAGAAAATTAGTAGTAAG
The DNA here is from genome assembly GCA_003558235.1 of Candidatus Iainarchaeum sp. Classification (GTDB taxonomy): domain Archaea; phylum B1Sed10-29; class B1Sed10-29; order B1Sed10-29; family B1Sed10-29; genus CSSED10-269. Next base: position 25,924 of record PWMI01000021.1, on the reverse strand, counting down.
GTACACTGAAAAAGATGAAAACTGGAAAATAGCAAGAAAACTAATCAATAGACACCGTGAAAACAAAGGAAAACCAAAACCAAGAAAACTAACCGAACTATACCAAATAAACTTCTTCTACATAGGAAAAGACACAGAGATACACAAACTACCAGTAATAAAAGAAGTTAACCTAGAACTAGTTGCACTACTATACAGATTTATAGAAAAAGAAAAAAATCAGCCCCTATTCTGGAATCTACTCAACCTATTCTACTGTTACTCAAAAGATGAATACAAGGGAAAAATAAGAGTAAAGATACACGGAAGAAACTTCAATGAAAACGAATCGAAATCACTCGATCGACTACTCGACCACACCGAAGACCTATCTAAGATCCTCGATAAAATACCCTTCAAACCAGACATAAAAAAAGCAACAACATTCCTGAAAAAACTAAAATGAAGATAATACAAGAAGCCAGTACTGAATAAACCCAAACTCCTGCAAATATTATATATATAAACAAATCATTATCTATTATATTATATTACTATAATTAAAACAAAACAACAAAACTTATTCATCACTACTATAAAGCAATAAGAAGAGCTTAAATTATTTTTTAAACTACTGTAAACTGTTTTATTCTTTTTTAAGTAGTATTAAAATGATTCATTTTTTCTCGAAAATCTAGGGGATTCAAGAAAAAAGACATTACTGGAACAATAGGGTCTAACAGTACCTTAAAACAATTTTACAATCAATTAAAACAACTCGTTTTCCCTAAAAACAAGTAGATAGAAGACTCATTTAACCCAAAAAATACAAATTAATACCGGAACTAACCCCCTCTATCCTCACTAAACCAACCTAAAATGAATTTAGAGGAAAAATAGAAGTTCTTGAAAAAAATGGCTAAAAAAACACCATATAGATAATAAAAAATTTAGAGTAGCGGGGAGTGGATTTGAACCACTGACCTACGGGTTATGAGCCCGTCGGGCACTCCAGGCTGCCCCACCCCGCTATAAAGTTTTAATTTACCAATAGAGTACTTTGAGTAAACAACTGATTTATATTTACAGTACAGTTCTTAAAAAACCTACCTATGAAAATCCAACCACCCAAAACAAACAAACTAACCAGTTTTAACCAAAGAAACTCTCGAAAAGACCATAGTTTCCAATAATAAAAAACAAAACATGCACAAAACACTATTCAAAGCAACACTATTCATAATGATAATTACCAGCGTAGGAGTCTCACTATCCTGGTGGAACACAAACTGGCAATACAGACAACCAATACAAATACAAGGGAACATCAGCGATAATACCACCCTCACAGCTCAACTAGAACTCGACACGAAAAGATTAATACAGAAACAGAGACTCAGAAATAACTGTAAAGATCTAAGAATAGTAACCAAAAACGAGACAAACCCAATCAAAGTACGTGACTGCGATGAAGTAAAAACAACAATACTCACAGAAATCAAAACCCAGAACCACAAAGAAAACAACAACCAAACAAACAAAAGCAACAACAAAACAACGAATCAAAAGAACCACTATCTATACTACGGAAACCCAAAAGCAACAAACAAAACACATAACCTAACCACAGGCTACCAAAACAACTTCGAAACCAACATTTTTGATGGAGACGTCCTCGAAAAAATAGAAGAACAAAGATGCAACGGCCCAAGCAACCTATGTGCATTAGAAGACGAATACACCTTCTCAAAGAACAATCAACTAAAAGAAAAAAACTACCACCTAAAATCAGAAGCAGTTCAAGACTTCACCAGATCAAGTAGACAAGCAATCACAACCTCTTCTCTCCTGATCAAAGAACCATTATTCATGAAGAACCAAAGCAGAACAGTTTACATCTCCACAGGAAGAAAATACTGGACCTACAGCTACAAAAACACAAACACTCGAAGCACCTACTCAATATACATAACAGATGGAGATACAGACCAACTTCTCTTCCAGGAAAAAAGACACGAAAGAGGCAACAGCATAGAAAGGCTATTCAGAAACAGCATAGGAAGAATAAGGTACGATGAAGAAAAACAAGAAATTTCGTACGGCTACAATTGGAACATACAGGAAGAAGACCTCAACAACATCACCATGGAAGAACTAAGAAACAAAGGATACACAGATGAAGATAGAGAAGGAAACAAATGGATAACCGAAACACACACCGTGAACACAACCAACCTAACCAAATTAAAGATCAAAGTAGAGACACAGGCAGTATCTTCAGGATACGCAACGGGCACCACCTCCAAAGCAAGCGTCGAAACAGATATACACTTCATCAAAGGAGAAAAATCAACAAACAATTCACTAGGGCCAGAAGAAGCACTTCCATACTACAATGCAGAGGTAAAAAGCATAACACCAAACAAACCAATTCAATTAAACACCACTAAAATCCCGTTAAGTGCATGGATAAATCTTGAAAACAAAGGAAAAACAGACCAAACAAACATAACAATCCCATTCAAAGTGACCAACCTAAACAAATCACAAATAAAAAACTACGCGGACACAGTTGTATCAATAAACTCTAATGAAACAAAAAGAATCCCAATCCAATTCACTATACCTCTAGAAGTAGAGAAAACAAGCACAGGAACTAGCCAGAACAAAGGAGAAAAAATCAAGATAACCAGCAACCTAGAAAACAAGATCGAAAATGTTTCATTCACCCATGAAAAAGAAGACAACTGGAAAAACATTGAACTACGCAAATGTAAACATAGAAACACCCTAAACTGCAGTGCCAGCAACGAAAGCGACTGGAATAAGGTATCCTACTACATTGAAGACAAAAACATAGTAAGAAAAGGTGACACCCTAAGTGAATTAATGTACTTAATAAATTACCAAGAAGAAGATTCAGAAGAAGAATCGGAAGGAGATTCAGGATCCTCATCCGGGTCCACGGGATCCTCCGGAGGATCGGGAGGCGCCTCCACCAAAACCTACGCACCTGAAGAAGAATTGGAAGAAGAACAAAAAGAGGGCTCGAAGAATCTTGAGAGCCAGATCAATATAATCAACCCAAGAAAAAGTGTTGAACCCAATTTTAAGTTGAAAGTAAGTGTTCTGAACGATTACAACTGCATAGCACGTTTAAACAGTGGAGCATGGGGTGAACTAACTGAAAAAGAAGGTTTCTTAACTAAAAAATACAGTGAGGTGGATGAGGGAGAACACAGGATAGAAGTAAAGTGCCAATACAGCTCTGATTCAACATTATTCACCGTGAAGAGCGAGGAAAAAGAACAAAAAGAATTTAAAGAAGAGATTGAGCTGGAAAAGGCATCAAAGAGTAACTTAAACACGATTGCATTACCTGTTCTGCTTTCCTTAGGGGTTATGTTTGCTTTATCTTACCTAGTCCACGTAAAGAACAGGGATTAATCCGAAAAAGCATCTTTTCCTATGATTGGGACGAATATGCAGGGAACGTTCAGATCCTCTTCATCGATTCCGAAACCTGTTCTCCTATACCTTTTTAACCTCTGATGATACTTCTCCCCTACGGGAGCCACAATAACACCTTCTTTACTGAGCTGACTTACCCAGGAAGCAGGAACTTCAGGCACTCCTCCGGTTGAAACTATTCTGTTGAAGGGGGCCTTGCTTGGAAGACCTCTGGACCCATCACCAAGGTAAGTAAACACATTAGGATATTCACAGAGTTTTTCAGAGGATTTTTCATGGAGTTCCTTAATCAACTCGATTGTGTGAACTTCCCCCTCCTCCACGACTCTTGAGAGTATTGCAGCCTGATAACCAGATCCAGTTCCAACTTCAAGAACCTTCGAATCCTTTTCGAGAAGAAGAAACTCGGTCTGCATCGCAACCATGTGGGGCGCGGAGATAGTTTGACCTTCTCCTATGCCCAAGGGCCTATCAGTATATGAATAGTTCTTCAACTCTTCAGGAACGAAGTTAGCCCTATCAACATCTAGAAATGCTTTTTCAACTTTACTGGACCTTATGAATTCCCTTTCAACTAAGTAGTTAACTAAGTCCTCGTTTTTTTCATTCATCTAACCCAACAGCTTCGTTATCTCATCTATTCTCTCTTCTATCTCCTGCGTGTTTCCTTCTTCAGATTTATTCATCTCTTCACTGCAGTTTGGGCACTGAAAGTTGTATTCGTATGCTAATTCAAAGGGAAGGGCTTCGCATCCATTGTTACACTTGAAGAAAACGTGGTTTCGCTTTAAATCAAGCTCTTTCTCTAGTTCCTCTAGTTCCTCACCATAGGTCTTCTCAAGAAGCTCATTCACCCGATCTGCCCTGAGGAACCATGTGTATGTATACCAATTGGATCTTTTAGCCTTCTCTTTATCGTATCTAACGACTCCGATGTAATGAAGCCTATTCAGGATGGTCCTAACTTTATTTACATCTATACCTACTTCTTCAGAAACTTCTTTATCTGTCTTACCACCATTCAACGCTTTCGCTATGGGGTAAGCATTTGGACCTGCCTTACTACGCAGAAATTCTTTTACTAGCTTGTTGTTCATCTCTACATCCATAGAGATCAATGAATATTGTGTTATTCGTGCCTATTTAACTTATCACCCTCGAAGTCACTTTCGAATAACTGCTTAGAAAAAGGGTTTAAAGATTAATAACGTCCTTTCCTGACTTACTTGGATTTATCCTCATCTCTCCTCCAGGAAAACTCATTTCAAGTTCCTTGGAAAGATGGTAATGATCTAAAAAGATTGCTACGGAGGAAACCTCTGAATGAGGTTGGTTAGTGACAGCGATATTATAATCACTAATCTCATAGACTTCTGAAGGAACCTTAGCGCCACCAACGACCAACATCACATCTTTTTCTTTCCTTATATCTCCAATTACATCCTGTACTCTTTCACCGTACATCGTAAGGTGAACAATTATTCCACTAAATTTCTCAATCTCTTTCCTCCAACTACTAGAATGGTAAGCTTGAAAGTCACCCCCAAACCGATCTACAACGCCCCTTATGTTCTCAAGAACCTTTGAATCATTGTCACCAGTTAATATAAACTCATCCGCCCCCAGGGCTCTAGCCGCAAGTGCAACGTGTGTTGTTATCCTTTTATCTCGCTCCCTACGATGATTCAATCTAAGTACCTTTATCATAGTCTCGCTCCATATCCTACAACTATAGTATAACTTCATTGAACTAAAATACTTTTAGGCACTACAATGTGGATGCAAAGCATTAAAACAAAAATTAGTCTACTTATATAAGGACGCAGAGAATTAATAAATATAAACTTGGGCCGGTAGCTCAGTCTGGCAGAGCACCAGGCTTTTAAGAAGCTCTTCATTGACTCAATCAATCAGGGACAAAGGCTTCGGAGAAACCTGGTAGCCGCGGGTTCAAATCCCGTCCGGCCCGTCAAACGAATCAAAAACCCTAAACAAACCATGGAGGAAAGGGAAGGTAGCTCAGCGGGAGAGCGCCGCCCTGAAGAGGCGGTTGTCCTGGGTTCAAATCCCAGTCTTCCCATACATGATCAAGATGCACACCTCAAAACAAACTACAATACTCCTAATAACACTACTAACAGTAACCACTCTAGCTCACGCAACATACGACTCAGGATTAACACTCGATCAAATAGGAAAAACAGCAGTAGGAAACACCATAAACCTCGAAATCTCCATCATCAACACAAGAGAAGACACCAAGATAGGTGAAATAAAAGTAGGCTCCCCAACAACAGGATACAAAACAAAGGAAGCAGTGATACTCGGAGGAGAAAAAGAAACATACAAATTCGAAGGATTCAAAATGACCGAGAAAGAAGAGACCTTCACCCTAACCATGAGCCACCTAGGCGAAGACCTCCTAGGACCAACAGAGTTTCAAGTCAACCTGAAAGAAGTAACCCCAACAAAACAAACGCCACTGGACGCAACGCTTTCAAAAGGAATATTAATACTAATAGGAATAATAATTATCACCATAACAGGAATCATATTAGCATCTCCCTTCATAAAGAGAGAAGGAGCAGAACCATTTGAAGGGGACCTAAGAATAGACAAAATAATAAAGAAGGACTAAAAAAAGCGCCGGTGGTCCAGGGGTTAAGAGACCCAGTCCAACTGGACGGATCTAACACACTTTGGCCTTCCAAGCCAACGACACGGGTTCAATTCCCGTCCGGCGCATGTTCTTCTAAAGGTACAACTGATCCAAATGCCAAGACCAACATGGATAAAAGAACTAGCCCAAGAAAGAATACAAAAACTCTTTGAACAAGCAAACAAACAATTCAAACAACACCCAGAAAGATCAAGGAGATACATGGAACTAGCCCACAAAATATCAAAGAAGTACAACGTCAGAATACCAAAAGAAAACAAAAAAAAGTTCTGCCCAAACTGTCACGCATACTGGGTGCCAGGGAAAACCTGCAGAGTAAAAATAGACTCCAAAAACAAGAGAATAAAGTACACCTGCGAAGAATGCGAAAAACAAAGAACACAAGGATACCGGAAAAAACACAAAACATAAACAAAACACATCAAAACAGAGATACACAGCATTACATTAACATATATTAATAAAACAGGGAAATCAAAATCAATACACGTTAGTTTTAAGAACACTAAGAAAGAGGTGCAAAGATGGTTAACGTTCAAGAAGCAGAACCAAACGGCTTAATAAACAGAGTAGCGGAAAAACTAGAATCAGAAGAAGCAACACAGATGCCAGAATGGGCAAAACACGTTAAAACAGGTCAAAGCAGACAAAGAAGACCACAACAGAGAAACTGGTGGAACCTAAGACAAGCATCAATACTAAGGAAACTCTACATAAATGGACCAGTAGGAACAGAAAGACTAAGAACAATCTACGGGGGAAAGAAGAACAGAGGAGCAAAACCCAGTAGAACAAAGAAAGCAAGCGGGAAAATCATAAGAACAAACCTACAACAACTGGAAAAAGCAGGATACATAGAAAAAACAAAAGAAGGAAGAAAAATAACCCCACAAGGAAGATCCCTACTCGACAAAACAACACTAGAAACCAACAAAAAACCAAAAACAAAGAAAAATACGAAGAAAACCACGAAAAAAACAACAAAGAAAAAGTCAAAGGAAAAACAAGAAGAATAAAGATTCAAAATGACTGAAGAAATAGAACAAGCAAGAGAAAGAAAAAAACAAGAAATGATGCAGAGAATACAGCAACAACAACTAGAAGAAGAATCAAAACAAAGACAAAAACAACAACTAGAAGCAGTGAAAAACCAAATAGTAAAAAGAACAACAACAAAAAAAGCAAGAGAAAGAATAGGGAGAATAAGAGCAGCAGACCCACAAAAAGCAGAAAGAATAGAAACAGTCATAATACAACTATATCAAGCAGGAAGAATACAAGGAAAAGTCAACGACGAAACACTAAAAGAAATACTAAAACAAATACAGTCACAGAAAAGAGAACCAAAAATAGTGAGAAAATAAAAAAAGAGTTGAGACCAAATGAGCAGCAACAAAGACCAAGAAATGAAAAAAATGCTCGGAAGCGCAGCAAAACGAAACAAAACCCCACCAATATGGGTACTATACAGAACAGAAAACCTAAGGTGGCACCCAATGAGAAAAAGAACCAGGAACTGGAGAAGAGCCAAACTAGGAAACAGAATAAGGAAGAAAATGAAGAAATCAAGCCTCAAAAGATCTGGGAAATAAACTAAATAGGGGAAAAAATGTTGGACTCCGACAAAACAGAGAACCCAAAACAAAGAACTAAGAAGATCATAACCAAACTAAGGAAAGAAGCAAAGGAAAAAACAGGAAAAAGTGATTAGAATGACCGAAGAACAAGAAGGGAAACAAGAAGAAGTAAAAAAACAAGAAGAAGAGAAAACAGAAGAAGTACAAGAAGAACAAGTACAAGAAGAACAAGTACAACAACAAGAAGATTCAGAACAAGAGAAGGACGACAAAAAAGCAGAAAGCAAAGAAAAAGCAAGAAAAGAACTCAAAGAACTCAAAGAAGAAATAGAGAAAAAGAAACCCAAAAAAGAAAGAAAAGAAAAAGAACCAGAAGTTCCAACCGAAGAAAGATACCTCACAGTATCACTAACCGAAGCAAACCGATTCAAACCAAAGTACAGATCAAGAAGAGCAATCAAGATAATAAAGAAACAACTAACCCAACACCTGAAGAGAGAAGTAAAAATATCAGGTAAACTAAACCAAAAAATCTGGGAAAAATCCAACAAACCACCATCAAAAGTGAAAGTCAGAGTAGAAATGACACCCCAGCAAGCAAAAGCATACCCCGCCAAGAAGTAAAAGCCTACAAAAAGGCAAGGAAGAGTATGACAACATGTTACTAGACAAAGCGCTATACTTCACATCCCCCAACATAGGCATATTCTCAGAAACAAACAACGAAGTAGCCATAGTACCCCCTGAAGCCCCCAAAAAATTCAAGGAAGCAGTAAAAGACACCCTTAACGTTAAAATAATTGAAACAACAATCTGCAACTCAAACCTAGTAGGTATATTCGTAGCTATGAACGACGACAAAGTACTAATCCCCCCAACAACCACAGAAAGAGAAAAAAGAAACCTAGAAAAACACATAGAACAAGTAGAAGAAGTCGAAACGAAGTACACTGCAATAGGGAACCTAGTAGCCATGAACAACCACGGGACAGCAATAAGCAAGTTCCTGAAAAACAAAGTCGAAGGAAAAACCCTCAAAGTAGCAGGATCAGGGATAATAGGGTCAAGCCTCTTCGTAACCGATGAAGGATTCCTCACACACAGAGACACCCTCAAAGGAGAACTGAAAAGAATAAAGAAGATATTAAAGGTAGAAGGAGACATAGGAACCGTCAACTTCGGTGACCCACACACCAAGACAGGCATCATAGGAAACAAAAAAGGACTACTAGTGGGAGAAAGAACCACAGGACCTGAACTCAACAGAATAGATGAAGTATTCTTACTAAAATAAACAAAGGTGATAAAATGAAAAACAACGAAGAACTACAAAAAACAGCCCGCCAAATGCAGCAAATGGAAAACCAAGCAAACAACGTGCAAAACAACCTAAGAGAAGCCCAAAAAACCATAAACATGGTTAACCAAACAGTAAAAGGACTAGAAAACCTGGAAAAAGAACAGAACTCACAGATAATGGTGCCGCTGGGACCAGGGATACTAACAAAATCCAAGGTAGAAGACAACCAAAAAGTACTAGTAAACATAGGCGCAGGGATGTTCACCTGGAAAAAACCAGAAACAGCAATAGAATCCCTAAAAAACAAAAAAGAACAACTACAGGAAGTAAAAAGCAACCTAGAAAACCAAATACAGAAGATACAAGGTGCATACCAAAGAGTATCAGGCAAGCTGCAGAAGATGATTGAAGAACAAAATGTTCAATAAACTGAAACAAAAGCTCCAAAACTTCGTAGAAGAAGAAAAAAAAGTAGAGATAAAACCAAAAGCATCGCTAGAAACAAAGATAAAGAAAAAAGTAAAAAGAAAAGCACAAATAAAAGAAAAAGACATCACGGAACTACTAGAAAACCTCGAACTATCCCTCCTATCCGTGGATGTATCCCTAGAACTAACGGAAAAACTAAAAGAAAACATAAAACAAGAGCTAGTTGGAAAAGAAGTAAAAGCCGCCGAAGACCTCGCAGAGATAACCCTAAAAACCATAAAGGAAACACTAACACAGGAACTAATACAACCCAAAAATTACCTCGTAGAAGAAGTCAAAGAAAAAAATGAAGAGACCGAAGAACCCTACGTGATACTATTTGTAGGTCCAAACGGACATGGAAAAACCACCACCATAGCAAAAGTAAGTCACATGCTGCAAAAAGAGGGCACAGGAACCGTTCTAGCAGCAGCAGACACTTTTAGAGCAGCAAGCATAGAGCAACTTGAAAAATGGGCGCAGAAACTAGACACAAAACTCATAAAACAGGGCTACGGAGCAGACCCTGCAGCAGTATGCTACGACGCCAAAAAACACGCCCAATCAAGCAACAAAGGAGCAGTACTAATAGACACAGCGGGAAGGAGCGAACTAGACAAAAACCTCATGAACCAACTGGAAAAAATAAAAAAAGTAGTTCAACCAGACAAAACAATATACATCACGGAAGCAGTAGCAGGAAACGCAGCAGTACACCAAGCAAACGAATTTAACAAAAAGATAGGTCTGGACGGCTTCATAATGACGAAGGTGGACACAGACGCTAAAGGAGGCTGCATACTATCAATCTCAAGCAAAGTAAAAAAACCAATCTACTACATAGGGACAGGACAAAACCCCGAAGACCTTAAGAAGTTCGAAAAACAATGGTTCATAGAAAAAATACTACCAAGGAACTGAGGGAACTAAAAATGCTAAACAAACTACAAAGAATAATGGAAAAAGTCAGAAAATCAAACGTGGTCGACAAAGACCTCATAAACGAAGTAACCAAGGAAATACAAAGAATACTAATACAATCAGACGTCTCAGTAACCCTAGTAAAAGAACTAACCGATAAAATCAAGAAAAAAGCCGAAAAACAAGAGCTACCAAAAGGAGTATCAAGAAAAGAACACCTCACAAAGATTATCTATAACGAATTGAAGGACATACTCGGTGGAGAAGAGTACAAACCAAGAATAGAAAGCCACGACGTACTACTAGTGGGGCTATATGGACACGGAAAAACCACCACAACCTCAAAACTAGCCAACTACTACTCAAAAAGAGGACTAAAAACAGCGATGATAACCACAGACACATACAGACCCGCAGCATACGAACAACTACAACAACTCGGTCAAAAAATAAACATAAAAGCACACGGGCACCCACAGGAAAAAAATGCGCAGAAAGCACTTAAAAAAGCACTAAAAGAAACAGAAGAACACGAAGTAAGGATAGTAGACTCCGCAGGAAGAGACAACGTAAACAAAGAACTACTAAAAGAAATAAAAGACATAAAAAAAGCACTCCAACCAGAAGAAACCTTCCTAGTACTCTCAGCAGACATAGGACAAACCGCAAAAGACCTCGCGGAGAAATTCAACGAAGAAATAGGCATAACGGGAATAATAACAACCAAAACAGACACCAGCGCAAAAGCAGGAGGAACACTAACAGCCTGCCGAGAAGCAGAAGCACCAGTAGCATTCATAGGAACAGGAGAAAAAATCGAGGACTTCAAAACCTTCAACGCCGAAAAATTCGTCTCCCAACTACTCGGGCAACCAGACCTAGGAGAACTCCTAAAAAGAGTCAAAAGAGCAACCGAAGAAACCGAAATAAGCATAGAAGACCTAATGAAAAAAGACTACAACCTAGAGATCTTTTACAAACAACTAAAAGCAATGAACAAGATGGGATCAATGAGCAAGATCCTGGGGATGATGGGAATAACCAAGAAGATCCCCCAAGAAGACCTACAAGCAACACAAGAAAAAATGCAGAAGTACAAATACATCCTAGACTCAATGACCGATGAAGAACTTAGAGAACCAAAAAAGATAAACAAATCAAGAAAAGAAAGAATATCAAAAGGCGCAGGAGTAACAGAAGCAGAAGTAAACGAGTTAATCAAACACTTCAACAGAAGCAAAAAAATCATGAAAAGAATGCAACAAGGAAAAATGAGGGAAATGAAAGGAGTAATGAAGAAAATGAAGGGAAAAAACCTCTTCTAACAAAGGAGAAAGAAAACAATGGACACAATAACGATAAAAACAAAGATCCTTGAAAAAGGAGAAACCTGTGACCACTGCCTAGGGAGACAGGTCACACACAGATACAAAGGAATAAAAAACGAGCACATAGGCGCAGCCATCAGGCACTCAAACACCGAGAAAGAAATAAAAGAAAAAATAGAGCAAGAAAAACCTCAAATCAAATTAACTAAAAACTGCTTCCTGTGCAAAGGGCTATTCACGGAAACAGACAAAATGTACAGCAAACTCCTCGAAGAAGTAAACCAATGGGAATTTCAAAACTTCCTGGTAGGATCAAAGATACCCAACGAAGTAGTCGAACAACAAGAAAAACTCTGGACAGAGATACCACCAGAAGACGCCGAACCAGTAAGAAGAGAAATCAACAGGGAACTAGGAAAAAAACTCTCACAACACCTCAAGATGGAACCAGAGTTCGAAGAGCCAGAAATAGTATTCATACTTAACTTCGAGCAAAAAAAAGTAGAGACACAAGTAAGATCACTATACATCTACGGAAAATACAGAAAACTCAAAAGAGGAATCCCCCAAACAAAGTGGCCATGCACCCACTGCAAAGGCGAAGGATGCGAAGAATGCGAACAAACAGGAAAACAATACAAGCACACCGTCGAGGATCTAGTAGCAGAAAACCTCATGGAAGCAACACAAACGAAGGAACACAAGTTTCACGGAGCAGGAAGAGAAGACAAAGATGCATTAATGCTGGGTGAAGGCAGGCCATTCGTGGTCGAGATGGTCACACCAAAAAGAAGAAACCCAGACCTAGAAGAAGTCCAGGAAAAAATAAACAAACAATCAAAAGGAATGATAGAAGTACAGAACCTCAGAGAATCAAACTCAGAAGAAGTAGTTAAACTCAAATCAGAAAAAAGAGACAAAACCTACGAAGTATGGGCAGAAACAAGGGACAAAGTAACGGAAAAAGACCTAAAAAAAGTAGAGAAACAACTAGAAGAACAAGAAGTAGAACAGAGAACACCCACACGAGTAAGCCACAGAAGAGCAGACAGAGTAAGAAAAAGAAAAGTACACACGATAAAACTACAGAAAGAAAACGAGAACCAATTCAAAGCAAAAATACGAGCAGAATCAGGCACATACATAAAAGAACTCATCTCAGGAGACTACGGAAGAACCAGGCCAAGCGTAGCAGAGATACTGAAAACACAGGTCACACCAAAAAAACTAAACGTGTTGAAGATACATGAACCCAATAATGATTAACATAGCCATAGCTATACTAGGAACAGGGATAGCAGGATACTGGGACCACAAAACAGGAATAGTTCCAAACAGACTAAGCCACACAATGATAATACTGGGAGCAATCTTAGTCCCATTAACCTTCCCAGAAAGGATAGTGACAACATACGCAGTGGGAATAGCAGTATTCTTAATAGGTTTCCTGATGTACTCCTTCGGGCAACTGGGAGGCGGAGACGTAAAACTATTCACCGCGATAGCCCTCCTAATACCATTCTACCCAGAAACACTGAGACAAACCATAACAACGATAGGAATAACACCTGCGATTCCAGTATACCCCTTCATCGGATCAGTATTCGTCTTCGCAGGAATAATAGGTCCAATGCTCATCGGGTCAATAGGATTCCACATGAAACTAAACTCTAAGAAAGAAAAGATAAAGAAGTACCCAGCGAAACTAAGAAAAGGACTACTCTTCACACTATTCCTAGTGCCACTAATGATACTATGGAGCTTTATTAGCGTAGCATTCCTCCTACTATTGATACCCATGGCCATAACCCTCTCACTCATACCCTTCAAAAACGACATAATCCACTTATTCTACGTGGAAAAGAAAAAAATAAAGGACTTAAACGACGATGATGTTTTAGCACTAGAAGAGATGGAAGAAAAGAAAAAGAAGGAACTAGGGCTCTGGAGAAAAACATTCACCCCTCCGGAAATACGTAAAATAAAAGAAAAAGCAGAAGAAAAAGGATACAGTGAAATAGAGGTTTGCGAAGGGATGACGAGGTTCGTACCGTATATATTTGTATCCTTAATAGTGAACCTCATCGTTGGAGATGTTCTACTCTTCCTGATCCGGAGCACGATGATTTAACAAAAGTAAAGAAAACCAATGAGTATTTCTAAATTAGAAAGAAGTAGATAGACAAGAAGGAAACCAACAGGATGATTAAAGAAATTACTACTGGGACAATGGTTGCTTTAACAATCTCCTTAGCCTTACCCATGATGAGTATTATGTGGTTACCGAGAAAACTCCCTAGGGTCGCGGTTATGATTGAAAATAAAAAAGTGGAGAGGGATATAGAGCCACTAAGCGAAAGAGAAACCAGTGAAAGGGTCATGGATGTGCTTGAAACTATTCCCACAAGGAAGGAAGTGACTATGACTGCTTCGGGAGAGATGTTCTTCACGAGCTCTACGAAGATTATGAGGCCAAGTATGGCTAATCCAAACTTAGTTGCTTTTTGAACGTTGAAAGGGGACTCAAGACTTAAACTAGCTCCATTTTCACCATTTCTACTCCTATATATCCCTAGGAGAATCAGGGGGAGTGCCCCCAGAACCAGGGGGATGACTAGGTACCTTGATGATTCAAAGACCATCAAAGAAGCAAAACCCAGGTTCTTAATGATCAACGCGGAAATCGCAAATAAAAATCCCGCGGCAAGGGTCTTTTTTAAGCCTTTATTTTCTCTCAGTTGAGTTGAAAGGGATGCTGCAGTTCCTGTTGCTGATACCAGTCCCCCCATGAAGCTTGACAAAGGTACCCCACACTCAGCTTTGAGGAACCGGCTCCCTAAAAATGATCCAAAGTTTATCAATGAAATGATGACTATCAGAAACCAAACTGTTTGTAGCGGTAGGGCTATGTTGAACAGGGTCACAGGATCAGATGGCAACAAAGGGTAGATTATCCCAAGGAGTATCGCGAAACTGAGCAGATCACTCACTTCTTTTTCCGTTAAGTGATGCACAAACTTATGTATCCTTCTTCGAGAGTATAGGATAAGTGCTACTATAACTGCTATGAATACTGATTCTATTAATAGGCCGTAACCTACCATTGAACCGAGTAAGTAGGAGAATATCAGCGCTATATTTGTTGTAAAACCGAAAGAGAACTCTTTATCCTTCGTCGAAGGGTATAAAAATAAACTGAAAGCACAGACTGTTATGAATCCTATCACCACCAAGTAGTGATTTTGAAAGATACTCTGTGAAAGAAGCACGGTGACTACTCCGAATAAGGATAGTAAACTGAAGGTCCTAACTCCAACGATGTCCTGGCTTTTTGCGTGTTCTCTTTCCAGTCCTAGGAGCGCACCTATCACTAAAGCTAGTACTATCTTTTCTAGAAACATCTGGGTTATCTGGCTTTCGATTACCATGAGTTATAGTTATTCACTTTGTATTTTTAATTGCTGTTACTATCTCACGTATTTTTCTTTCCAGGTCACTGGTTTCTTCTACCACTGTTCCCGTCACGATTATATCTGCGCCGGCCCTTATTTTTTTAGCAGCGGTTTCCCCATCTCTTATGCCGCCTCCAACTATTAGGGGGATGTCTATAGTTTTTTTAACTACTTTTATCGTTTCATCGTTGACTGGTTCCGCGGCTCCAGAGCCTGCTTCGAGGTATACTATCTTCATTCCCATGTACTGAGCGGCTAGGGAGAATGCAGCGGTTATCTTTGGTTTATCTCGTGGTATGACGTTGGCATCTCCGTAGAACTCCACGCTTGTTTTTCTACCTGATTCCAGGATGATGTATCCGAGGGGGATTGGTTCTAATCCTGCTTTTTTCACGCTGAATGATCCGAAAGCCTGTGCCATTGATAACCAGTACCTTGAACGGGAGTTAAGTAGGCTCATGAAGAATATGGCGTCCGCATGAGGCGTTATGCTGGCCGTATTTCCTGGAAATATGATTAGCGGTAAGTCAGTTACTTCTTTTATTGCTTTGGTTGTGTCTCCAGAGGCATCTATATCTACTCCTGATCCACCGATCATTATTCCATCTGTTCCGCCTTTTTCTGCCTTTTTAGCCATTTCAGCAGCTTTTTCAGGATTTTGTTCTTCTGGGTCTATGAGTGTTAAGTGGCATGCGCCGTCTTCTTCTAGTATCTTCATTATTCTTTCTTTCACTGTCATTTGATCACCTTGATGTTTTAGGGTTCTCTCTGTTTTAACTTTATTGGGCTTTTGGGTTCGTCACTTTATTATCCCTGTGTTTTTTAAGGCATTTTCAGCTATCTCTTCATTCAACCCGATGTGTTCTATTATGGTGTACCTACGTGGTTTTATTTCCTTTGCTTTAATCATCGCTTTCAGAAGAATCTCTTCATCTATCCCAAGTTCTTTCGCAGTGGTTGGACACCCACCTTCTTTTAGAGTGTTCTTTATCTCTCGCCAATCTTCTCCCTGCAAGTAGCTCATCGCTATGGCTCCCACTCCACACTGTTCTCCGTGTAATGCAGATTTATTTGCAAGCGAGTCTAGAGCATGGCTGAATTTATGCGCTGAACCTGAAGCGGGCCTAGAAGATCCAGCTATCCCCATAGCTGCTCCTGAGGAGATAAGGGCCTCCATGAGAGTACCCAATCCTCCTATCTTTTTTTCCCTTATACTGTGAACTCTTTTTTTGATTAGTTCAGCTACCATCAGGCTTAGACGAGAGGAGTAGTCTCCATAGTACTCGTTCTTAACTGTATTTCCAAGTTTCCAATCTTTAACTGCCACGAAGTTAGAGATCGTGTCCCCTATACCTCCCCTTATGAGGTTATAAGGGCAATTTAGGATGATTTCAAAGTCTACTATCACTGAAAATGGAGGGTGTGTCACTATGGATTCTCTGGTGCTCCCATTTGTCAGCGATGCCATCTGGCTAGCTACACCATCATTTGAACAAGTGGTTGGAACGGAAATGAAGTTTATGTTGTTATCATAACTCGCTGCCTTCGTTACATCTATTACTTTCCCCCCGCCAACAGCTATGGCTAGTTCCTTTCCCTTCAGGCATTGTTTTACCTTCTCTACTTCCTTCATTGAGGGTTCATCTATAGTTACTATGTCGGTTTCTAGTATCTCTGCTGCTTCATTTCCAGCGATCTTTCGGGTTTTGGGTCCTGAGACGACCAATGTGTTCTTCGAGGAGTACTCACTCAACTTTTCGAGGGCGTTCTCACCGACGTGAACTTCTCGCGGAAGACGAATATGTTTGTACATTGAAATCGTGCCACTTATCTATGCTACTCTTCTTTATCAAACTATGTATTTAACTATAACTCTACAGCAAATTACTGAAATCCACTTCTCTCCACGAAGCTTAACGCTCTACGCACAGAGTTTTTGTTCCCAACTCCCCCATGTCCTGGTAAGAGATGCTCAAAGTCAAGATCACACAGTCTCTTTATACTTCTCTTCAATTCATCGAATGAACCTCCTTTTAGGTCCACTCTTCCGAAAGAACCCTCAGCGAGAACCAGGTCCCCGCAAACGAGCACTTCACCAGGCAAATAGAGACAACATGAACCCATTGAGTGCCCTGGAGTATGGAGGATCCTGAAGTCAAGTTTTCCCGTAGATAACACACTCTCCTTCTTTATAGCTCTGATATCTTCACTAGTTTCTTCACTTATATCCTCTGAGTCAGGGTAAAAAGCAATCTTTTCCGCCTCAGGGAAGTAGGTATTTCCCTGAAAGTGATCGTAGTGCCCATGAGTATTAAGAACAATATCAACCTCTTCAAGGCTATTCCCAGTCTCCCCAAGAATTCTTTTGAGGTAAGACCTGCTGGAAGTACCCGGATCCACCAATAGAGTTATTTCATCATCAACTATAATGGTATTGGAGTCAAGTTGAGGTCCTTTTGGACTGAAAAAATAGATAATGTCTTTTTTCCACATCTTTTCCACCTTTTTATTCCCACATCATTCAAGTTAACAATCGTTTTATACCTTGCTGTTCAAAATATAATCATGGTAAGCGACGTTCTAGATGACTCCGATGGAATAATACAAGAAATCCTCGACAAGTCAGAGATGACACGACAAGAACTCATGGATAAGATTCAAGAGAAGATAGAAGAGTACGGTGGGCTTCTAACCGAAGCGGGAGCAGCATACTCGATAGCGAAGTCCATGGGAATAAGAAAAGGAAAAGAAAAAGTAACGGAAAACGGAGAGGAAGTAAAACTCAGCGAAATCAAAGAAGACATGAGCAACGTCAACGTGGAAGCAAGGGTAAAAAGAGTGTACATGACACGAGAGTTTTCATCCAACAAAAACTCAGGTAACGTCACCAACGTGGACATAAAGGATGATTCAGGAGAAGGGAGAGTAGTACTTTGGGACAAGAAAGATCTAGCCGAAAAACTCGAGAGAAACACGCCACTAAAGATAATCAACGGATACGTAAAGAAGAACAACGATAGATTAGAAATAAACATAGGTAGATACGGATCCATAGAAGTGATGAACGGAAAAGAAACAAACATACTCGAAATGAAGAACAAAGAAAGAAAAATAGAGGACATCGAAGAAGGGATGGATGATGTTGACCTCTACGCGAGAGTAGAAAGGATTTACCCGATGAACACGTTCACAAGAAAAACCTCCAGCGGAGAAGAAAGGCAAGGCAAGGTATCCAATGCACTCATAACCGATGGAAAAAACAAAACAAGGCTAGTGCTATGGGGAGAACACGCTGAAGAAGCCCAAAAACTAAGTAAGAATGACCTAATAAAAGTAGAAGGGGGCTACGTCAAAGAAAATAGAGAAAGAAACGAACTACATATAGGGTGGAGAGGAAGGCTAAAAATAAACCCGAAAACAGACGTAGAAATCCCTGAAGTAAAAGTAAACAGAAAGAAGATCACGGAAATAAATGAACAAGAAGAAGGAGAATTCGAAACAAGAGCAACAATCGTACAAGCATATGATCCAAAGATAATGGAAACCTGCCCAGACTGCAACTCAATAATAAAACAAGGAGAATGCCAAGAACACGGTGAAATAACCCAACCAGGCCACATGGCCATACTGAACGTGATCCTAGACGATGGAACAGGAGCACTAAGAGCAACGGCGTTCAGAGAAAACGCGGAAAAACTACTTGGAAAAAAAGCAGAAGAGATACTCGACAACGGGGAAGAAATCAAAAAACAAGCACTAGGCGAAGAAAAAATCTTCACACTAAGAAAAAAACAGAACCCAAACTTCGACGAAGACGACCACATAATTAACTCGATAACAAACATCAACATCGAAAAAGAGATAAATATAATCCAAAGAGAAAAATAATAAAAGAGGGATAACATGACGGATGAAGCAGTTGAACTAGAAGACCTACCAGGAGTAGGAGAAGCAACAGCCGAAAAACTCAGAGACGGGGGCTACACAACCCTAGAATCAATAGCAGTAGCAAACAAAGGAGACCTGATGGAAAAAGGAGACCTAGGAAAGAAAACAGCAACAAAGATAATACAAGCAGCCAGAAACTCCATGGACATGGGGTATGAAACAGCCAAAGAACTGATGAAGAAAAGAGAAAACGTAGGAAGAATCAGCACAGGCTCAAAAGAGTTCGACGACCTACTAGGAGGTGGAGTAGAAACCCAATCGATAACAGAACTATACGGACAGTTCGCAAGCGGAAAAACACAAGTATCCCTTCAACTAGCAGTCAACGTCCAGAAAAAAAAGAAAGAAGGCGGACTAGAAAGAAACTGCCTCTACATAGACAACGAAAAAACATTCAGACCCGAAAGAATAATCAGCATAGCAGAAGAACAAGGCCTAGATCCGGATGAAGTTTTGGATAACATACACGTAGCCCAAGCGTACTCCGCAGACCACCAAATGCTACTCGTTGAAGAAGCAGGAGAATTAATAAAAGAAAAAAACATAGGGCTAATAGTAGTAGACTCACTCACAGGCAGATTCAGATCAGAGTACGTTGGAAGAGGAACACTCGCCAACAGACAACAGCAACTAAACCGCCACATGCACAAACTACAAGAATGGTCAGCACTACACAATATAGCCATAGTCGTAACGAATCAAGTAATGAGTAACCCAGGACTAATGTTCGGTGACCCAACAAGACCGATAGGAGGAAACATCGTGGGACACCAATCAACCACAAGATTGTACCTAAGAAAGAGCAAACAAGACAAAAGAATAGCAAGACTAGTGGACTCACCATCACAACCAGAGGGAGAAGCCGTATTCAGAATAACATCAGGCGGAATAACGGACGCCTAAATAGGAGGTTTTACAGATGACTGAGGAAGACATAGTGATATACTCAACCCCAACCTGCATGTACTGCGAAATGCTAAAAAGCTACCTAGACCAAAAAGGAATAACTTACAAAGACTACAACGTCGCAGACAACAAAGACAAAGCGAAAGAGATGATACAAAAAACAGGACAAAGATCAGTACCAGTAACAGAGATAGACGGAGAAGTAGTACTGGGATTCGACAAAGAAAAGATAGAAAAAATCCTGAAACAAAGAGGTGAATAGATGAAGATAACAGTCGACCAAGAAAAATGCATAGGGTGCGGAGCATGCGTAAGTATATGCCCGGACATATTCAAACTAAACGACGCAGGAAAATCAGAAATCAAGCAAGAAAACACAGAAGACGAAGAGTGCGCCAAAAACGCAGCACAAACCTGCCCAGTAAACGCAATAAACACAGAGTAACATGAAAACAGACGCACACTATGAACTGTTCCCCCACCCCTCCGAACAAGGGATAAGGGGCATAGGCCCAACCAAAGAAAAAGCATTCGAGCAAGCAGCCAAAGCCCTACAATCAGTAATGGTGAACATAGAAAAAATAGAACCCAAAAAAACACAACACGTGAAACTAGAAGAAGAAGACCACGAGCAAATGCTCCTGGACTGGCTAACAGAAATACTTTACCTCTTCGACGTCGAAGACATGGTATTCAACGAATTCAAAGTAAAAATAGAGGGAAAAAACCTGGAAGCAACGCTAAAAGGAGAAAAACTAAACCCCGAAAAACACGAAGTAAGAACCGCAATCAAAGCCACAACCTACGATGAACTAAAACTAGAAAAAACAAAGAAAGGCTGGATAGCCCAATGCATAGTAGACATATAAGGTGAAAAAATGACCCACAAGCACGAACTGAAACAAGAAAACGACTACGAGTGGACAATACCTAAAAAAGGCAAGATGAAGGTACCTGGGAAGCTATACGGATCAAAACAAATAATAAACGAAGTTTCAAAGGACCCCAAAGTACTAGAACAAATCAGCAACGTAGCCACACTACCAGGAATACAAAAATACTCATACGCAATGCCCGATGCACACAGAGGATACGGATTTCCAATAGGCGGAGTAGCAGCATTCGAACCCGAACAAGGAATAATCTCCGTAGGAGGCGTAGGCATGGACATAAGCTGCGGCGTTAGAGCACTAAAGATAGGTCTAAAAGAAGAACAAGTGAAAAAAAACATAGAAAAGATAGCACAGAGACTATACCAAGTCATACCAGCGGGACTAGGAAGCAAAGGAAACATAAAACTAACGATGGATGAAATCGACGAAGTGCTCGAAAAAGGCGCAGAATGGGCAATGAAAGAAGGATACGCAGTAAAAGACGACCTAAGATACATAGAAGAAAGAGGAAGAATGAAAGAAGCAGACGCATCAAAAGTATCTGAAAAAGCCAAAAAAAGACAACTAAAAAAATTGGGGACGCTAGGAGCAGGAAACCACTACCTAGAGATACAGAAAGTCGATAAAGTATACGAAGAAGACTCTGCTAAAGCATTTGGACTAGAAGAAGATGACATCATGATAATGCTACACTGTGGATCAAGAGCACTCGGACACCAGGTAGCAACAGACTACCTGAAGATAATGCCTAAAGTCGCGAAAGAACACAAAATAGACATACCAACAAAGCAACTAGCATCAGCACCCATCAACTCAGAAGAAGGACAAAACTACTGGAAAGCAATGAATGCCGCCACCAACATAGCGATGGCCAACAGGCAGGTATTAGTGGGCCTAATAAGACAAGCGTTCAGCCAGGTGCTTCCAGAAGCAAACGTTGAAACAATCTACGAAGTAAGCCACAACACCTGTAAAAGAGAACAACACGACGTAAACGGAGAAAAAAGAGAACTATACGTCCACAGGAAAGGAGCAACAAGATCCTTTGGACCAGGAACCAAGATACTCCCGAAGAAATACAGGGAAGTCGGGCAACCAACCATAATAGGGGGAACAATGGGAACAGCATCGTACCTGCTCAGAGGAACAAAACAATCACACCAAAAAAGCTTCGCAAGCACATGCCATGGAGCAGGAAGAAAAATGAGCCGAACACAAGCGGAGAAAAGGTTCCAAGGAGAAAGAATAGTAAAAGACCTCAAAGAAAAAAGCAACATAATCATAAAAGCTCACTCAATGTCCGGAACCGCATCAGAAGCACCAGGAGCATACAAAGACGTTGATGAAGTAACCAGATCAGTAGAAAAAGCAGGAATCAGCAAAAGAGTAATCAGAGCAGTCCCAATGGTAACAGTAAAAGGATAAAAGATTAAAACCCATTATGAATAGTTGGAAAAAACCCTAACAAAAAACACTTAACCTCATACTCCATGAGAAAGGTTTAAAAAAAGAACGTTCTAATTAAGGTAGTGAACAAGATGACGATAGAAAGGATAAAATCGTACATAACAGGTCTCGATGAATTGATACAGGGAGGATTCCCAAAACAAAGGACAATGCTAGTATCAGGAAGCGCAGGATCCGGAAAAACAATCTTCGGAATGCAGTACATATACCACGGAGCCAAGAACGGAGAGCCAGGGGTATTCATAACCGTCGACGAAAGACCAGAACTAATAAGGCAAGACATGGCAAACTTCGGGTGGGATGTAGAAGAGATGGAAGAAGAAGGAATGATGGCAATACTCGATGCATCAGCAACCAAAGTAGGATTCCCATCGGACGAAAAGTACTCACTACCACAAGTGGGTTTAGACGTTGATGAACTAATCCTAAAAGCAATGAAGCTCGTTGACAAATTAAACGCGAAGAGACTAGTACTGGACTCCATACCAGGAATAGGAATGCAAGCAGGAGAACAGGAAATGAGATCGGTCATACTAAGAATGAACTACATGTTCGCTAAAGAAAAAGTCACAGCAATAATGACGAGCGAAATCCCTGAACAAGGATTTGGAAAAGGCCCAACAAGCTTCTCGAAGTACGGAGTAGAAGAATACGTTGCAGACGGAGTCATAACACTACACTACCTCGGAGCAGGATCAGGAAGCAACAGATCAATGTTCATAAGAAAGATGAGGGGAACAGCACACGTTGAAGACGTACTACCCATGGAAATAACTGATGAAGGAATAATCGTGAAGCAACCCGAAAAAGGATACAACTACTAATCTAATTCTGGAAAGTGTCTGAATGAAGAGAAAAAACCTGAAGCTAGAGCCAGTCAAAGACATGGATCCAACTAAGATGGATACCACGGAAATCCTAAAACAATACCGAGAAAGCGGTGGATTCACAGCAAAAAAAATAGGAACAGCTCAAGAAATACTCGAAGAAGCAAAAAACACCGAAACACACTTTTTCCTATCCTTTCCAGCATGCATAAATGCAACTGGAACAAGGGGAGTCATAAGGGAACTAGTTAAATCAGGACACATCGATACAGTGATAACAACGTGCGGTACACTGGACCACGACATAGCTAGAACACAGAAAAACTACTACCAAGGATCCTTCGACCTCGATGACGAAGAACTACAGAAAAACAAAGTCTACAGACTAGGCAACATACTAATACCCGAAGAATGCTACGGAACAGTACTAGAAGACACGCTGCAACCAATGCTGAGAGAAATAAACGAAGAATACACTGACATATCCACAAGAAAATTAATCAAAGAAATCGGAAAAAGAATAAAAGACAAATCCAGCATCCTTCACTGGGCAGCCAAGAAGAACGTCAACGTATTCGTACCTGGAATCACGGACGGAGCAGTGGGAACACAGATCTGGACATACCAACAAGGAAAAAACTTCAACGTCAACATATGGAAAGATGAAGATGAATTAGCAGACATAGTGTTCGAAGAGAAAGACACCTCGGCACTGATGATAGGAGGAGGGATCAGCAAACACCACACAATATGGTGGAACCAATTCAAAGAAGGACTAGACAGAGCAGTATACATAACAACCGCGCCAGAATGGGATGGTTCACTATCAGGCGCTAAAACAAGAGAAGCGATAAGCTGGAACAAGATAAAGCCAAAAGCAAAACACGTAACCATAGAAGGAGAAGCAACAGCGATCCTACCTCTACTCGCCGCGGACTTTCTAAAGGAATAACTTTTATATACACGAAAATCTTCTTCTAACCATGGAAAGAGAAAACACTGGAATACAAGGAATGGATGAACTAATCTCTGGGGGAATACCCAGAAACTCAGTGACCCTAGTTTCAGGTTCACCTGGAACAGGAAAATCCATATTTTCACTTCAATTCCTAAAAGAAGGCGCGGAAAGAGGTCAAAGATCGCTCTACATCTCATTTGAAGAAGAACCTGAACAAGTCATCTCCCAAACGGAGGGATTCGGATGGAAACTCAGAGAACTACAAGCAAAAGGGAACCTCAAGTTAGTATACAATGACATAACACAGAGAATACTCAAGGAAGGCGAAACCTACATAGACATAATCAAAGGCCAAATCGAAGCATACAAACCGGATAGGTTAGTCATAGATTCACTCACTCCACTCGCAAACTTCCCAATAAGTTTCGATGAACTGGTTCAATACGGCTTGGCAACGGAGTTCGACTCCTTCTCACCAATAGGGATACAGCAAGACATATTAGTCAGGCTACAGATGCATAAACTAATAAACGTTGTGAGAAGAGCCAAGTGCACATCACTATTGATTTCAGAGGTTAAGAAAAACAGTGAATGGATGTCAAGCGATAAGATAAGTGAGTTCCTAGCAGATGGAATAATCTTACTCAAGTACCTCGGAGGAGGAGTAACCAGAACACTTTCAATAGAAAAGATGAGGGGAACACAGCACTACGAGGATGAAGCAGCACTAAAGATAGGCGATGAAGGCATAACAGTGGAGAAAATAGAGGAACAGTTCAGATAAATCTCACTAATAATTGCTTAATTTAAATTCTACACCTCTCTAGCGATTATGTAGTCAGCTATTCCGAGTAGGAAGTCCTTGGATTCTTTTGTTATTACTTCACTGTTCTCTAAAGCACCTTTACCTTTATTTATCAATTCCTGTAGCTTTTTCTGTGTGTAGTCGTATGCTCCTGTGTCTTTGATGGTTTGTCTCACCTGGTTTATCTCTTGTTCCGTGATTGACTCGTTGCCCAGGGCGTTTTTGAGGATCTTCTTCTGTTCTTCGTTTGCCATTTCCAGTGCTTTGACCATCACAAGGGTTCTTTTTCCTTCTTTTAGATCTGAATCGACGGGTTTTCCTGTTTTATCTTTATCTCCATATAGTCCTAGTAAGTCATCGTATGTTTGGAATGCTTTGCCTATGTTCATTCCATACTCTTTCAGTGTTTCTATCTGTTCTTCGGTTCCATTTCCCAGTATGGCCCCCAGTTCTAAGGGCCCTGCTATTGTGTATGGTGCGGTTTTATTTGCGTATACTGCTAGTGAATCTTTTTCGGTTACTTTGTTGAGGTCTTTGTTGTTTAGAACGTTGTCCAGAGCTTGCCCATAGTTGGTTATCTGGTTGATGTATTCTAGTTTTTTCAGGGCCTTCATCTTTGTTTCTAAATCAAAGTCGCTCCTCATCAGTTGATCGAATGATTGGGAGCACGCTATATTTCCCGCTATTATCCCCATGGTGATTCCAAAGTGTTTCGGGTCGTTCCCCACTAGTTCCTTCTCATGGTACTTTTCGTACATTTTGTAAACTGTGTCTTTTCCTCTTCTTAGTTCATCTTTGTCGTATATGTCATCGTGTATTATGAAGTAGGATTCTAGGGACTCTATCGAGATTGCTGCTGAAAGTATCTTTTCGTGGTCTTTTCCTCCGACTCCTTTGTATCCTGCGATTATGCATGCTGGCCTAACTCTTTTCCCTGATCTCAT
>PWMI01000085.1 GCA_003558235.1 Candidatus Iainarchaeum sp. | reverse complement strand
TATCATGATGTCCTCTGAGTCGAGGACTCCTATGGCGAGTGAGATTCCAGCGTAGAGCAGTAGGAAGATGGTGAATGCGAGGGAGTAGATTATCAGTGTGGCTCTTGGAAATATCATCTTCAACCCGAAGTACACTATTAATATTGAGGTGGTTCCAGCAAGAGCCACCTTGAGGTACGATAAAGTGAAAGGATGTACCCTGGCTTCCCTATAAACAAAGAAGAGCCACAGGCTACTGTAAAGGAGCACCGATGACGTGGTGGCGATGGCTCCCCCCACTATCCCGTAGATCGGGATCAAGTAGATGTTCAGAACAACATTTACAAGTGCACTCGCTCCCGTGACCAACGCAAACTTCTTAGTTTTACCGAACGACTTCAAAAGATCCTTAACAGGCCCCATCGAGATGTAGGAGAAGAAACCAAGAGAAAGAATAGATAAGGAAGTTGCTGCAGGAAGGTACTCCGCTCCAAAGAGAACCCCAATGACCTGTGAAGGGAAGAGCAGTAGAACTAGGAAGAAAGGAAGAGTCAAAGCAAAAGCCCACTTAGAAGTCACCTGGTAGATCCTTCTAAGATCAATGAACCTACCTTCCCCATACAACTTTGAAAACACGGGAAGCAGTATCATGCTGAGAGATATCAAGAAGAAAGGCAGAACCTCCGCGGTAGGTAACGCAGTATTATATATCCCCGCTTGTGACTCAGATAGGAAGTAACCAATCATCAATATATCCGTCCAACTAACCACGTTCATGAAGATCGCTGCAATCACCAGTGGCCAAGAGTAAGAAAACATCCCCTTAAGGGAGAAACTGGATCTGGGTCTCTTAAGAAGATCCAGTTTGAAAACCAAGTAATAAGCGATGGCAAGGGTACCTGCCACTGTAGATAACACAAAAGCAATCAAAACACCGAAGAGCCCAAACCCAAGCAGAACAAGTGAAACTGCAAGCAAGAACAAAGAACCCCTTTCTACGAACTCCCTGGAGTATATCCTGTACTTCACTTCACGAAGACCCACCGCGGTAGAAGAAAAAACCCTTAACAGAATCCCCACAGGAATCGTTAAAGCGAATACCCTCAGAACGAGAGTCATCTGATGAGTGTGAAATACATTAAGAGCCATCCACGGAGCAAAGACAAAGAATAACACAGAAAAAAGGACCCCTAGCGGAAGGGATATCTTGAGCGAAGTTCTAAGTATTCCCCTGGTCCTATCTTCCCCTTTACCCTGGTAGTAAGGAATGTATCGAACCACTCCTGATGAGGTTCCTAGAACCGCTAGTACCGTGACGAATGAGAATACAGCGAATCCAATTGAATACATCCCGTAGGCCGATGCTCCTAGAAAACGAGCTACCAGCACACGGAAAAAGTAACCTAGAAACCTGGCGAAGATGAATCCGAAGAGAACAATACTCCCTCCTTTCGCAATTGTTTTCAAAGCCCTGTTTTTCTCATCCTCATCTTCATTAGAAATATTTTCATCTTCCCGAATTTTTTCTTCTGACATATTAAAAGTTAAGGATGGATTAATTTAAAGAAGTTCCGGATGAATGGGAAATTGGAAGAGAAAATTCAGAGAGATAGATTTGGATATAGATTTCTCACCGGTCAAGAGCAACTGGAGAATACAGAAAGCGCCCAAACTAGGGCTGAGTGAAAAAGAAGAGAAAGTGTACAGCATACCTAGAGGAGACGAGGTAGCCGCCTCAAGAGCTCAAAACCTTCTCTATATCTTTTAAACCATATAATTTCAGGTTTTCCCTGTTTTTACTTAACTTCTCTAACCCCTTGGCAAACCCAGAACTCCTACTATTTAAACCGTTATAATAAGATCAAATCTAGATATGACAAATTAGAATATGATAAACTGAAATCTGGTGAGCTGATCTCTAGAGTTGATTTGTTCACTGATAATGCACAAGTTTATTCATTGACAATGCAGAACTTTATGTATTATTGACATGCTCTCTCTCCCTGAGGGAGAGAAGCCTTCTCCCTGACTAATGTAATCTTCTTAGCAGTCTTTACTTGAGCGCCAAACTAATTTTTATCGCCTTATTTATTTCCTGCATCTTTTCTCTTGGCACTTTTCCAATCTTCTTCAGAATCCTGTGTTCGGTGGAGATTGTTCTAATCTGATTTAGCAAAACAGTGGAATCCTTTTTTAGTCCTGTTTTAGAGCTCGCTTCTAAATTAACCTGAGCTGGATTTTTCTCTTCGTACTTACTAGTTAATGGAGCTACTATAGTAGTTGGAGAGTATTTGTTCCCGATATCATTCTGTATAACTACTGCAGGTCTTTTTAACCCTTGTTCCGAACCTTTAACAGGCTCTAGATCAATTAAAAATATTTCTCCTCTTTTTACATCCATATTAATCCTACAAATATCTGTTGGCTTCTTTTGAAGCCTGGGACCATTCTTTGGCTACTTTCTTATCTCTTTCAGCAGTCCTTCTATAGCCTTCGGCTAGTTTCTCCTTGTCCACTTTTTTGCTGAGAACCAATTTGCTTCCTTCTTCTATTACCTCAAACTCGTCTCCTTCCTGTATCTCTCTCTTTTCTCTTATCTGCTTAGGAATTGTTATCTGACCCCTGGCACCGACTTTTCTAGTTATCATGAGATCACCTATTTATATCTCAAATACGGTTATCCATATTTAATTCGTATTTTATACGTATCTATTTCATATTTATGTGTCTCGGCCTTTAAAAAACTTTGTTTTAGGCACTGCTTATGGGTACATCATTTCCACAGCTTGTTAATCCATTTCACCGTATATAATCCTATTTTAACTTGTACTAGATAATTAGAGAGGGTCAAGGTTACCTCAAATAGTATAAATATACCCCTCTTATACATCAAGCAAAAATAAAAAAATAACAGTGAAGAAAAAATGGAGAACACAAAAAACACCAAAACTAGGGCTGAGCGAAAAAGAAACAACTAAACGTTCTTCAATCTACCTTCCTTAACCAACTTCTTGAAAGTAGAGATCACTTTCTTAGTTGCTCTCTTGTCAGCTTTGCTAAGCTCCCCTTTCCCCTTAAGATTCGTGTAGGTATCCAAAAATCTCTTCAGGTCCTCTGTTTTTACTTCGTTGCCTGAAAAAGCTTTCCTCGAGGCCTTCAGGAGCTCGGGGTTCTGAATTTTACTAACTTCCTTCTGGACTTTCTGAACCTTCTTGACCTTTCTGTTCTTGACTTTTTTGTTGAAGTAACTCGCTTTGCTTTTCAGTCCCATTGATACCAAGTAATTAATACTCCTCGTAATTAATATTCATTATGAATGCTACTGTAGTTGGAGCGGGAACGATCGGAAGCTACCTCGCGATGAGGCTCGGGGAGAAAGCTGAGGTAATCGAGAGAAGAAAGAGTTTGGAGAGAAAGACCTGTGGAGGGCTAGTATCAAAGAAAGGAATAGAGAAACTCCGCGTCCCCTACGAGGAAGCCATCGTGAACGAAGTCAACACCGCGAGTATACAAGCGGGAAGAGAAGTGCTTGAAGTCAAGAGAAAGGACACTCAAGCGTACGTGCTGAACATGCTTAAGCTGAAGGAGGAGATGCAGGAGAAAGCGACGGACAACGGAGCCACCTTCAGATTCAGTGAAACCTGGGGAAAAGGAAGAGACGAAGGGAAAATATTGGTGGGTGCCGACGGAGCGCTCTCCACCGTAGCAAAGCAGAAGAGCACACTGAACCCAATCTACCACACATACCAAATCATAGCTGACTGGGAAGGTGAAAGAAACAAGGTTCACCTGTACTTCGGGAACTACTCCCCAGAGTTCTTCGGTTGGATAATACCCTACGAAGAAGGAAACGCGAAGATAGGCATAGCCACCATCAATCGTGACCCGAGGAAAGCCCTGAACAGGTTCATGGGAACCGAAAGGATAAAAATAGGAAAGATACATAGCGATGGATCATCCCCCATACCACTGTTCAACCCGGAAAAACAAGTGGTAGGTGAAGACTGGGCGCTCGTGGGTGACTCCGCAGGGCAGACCAAAGCCACCACCGGAGGAGGAGTGGCACTAGGCCTCGAAGCAGCCGATTACCTCGTGAAAGCCATAGAAAACCAAAAACTAGTTGAATACCGAAATAGATACGAAGAGAACCTGAAACCAATCCTGAAAGACCACCTCGAGATCAGGAGGTTCCTGAACTCAGTTAACAAAGAAAAACTAATAAGTAAACTGAATAAACACGGCATGAAGGAAGTCATAGAGGAGTACGGAGAGATGGAGCGAACCGATGAACTAAAAAAAGAAGTTATGAAGAAGGCTCTGAAGAAACCTGCCTTGTGGCTCCTCGGAGTAAGCTACCTACTGAAGTGAAAACCACGGAAAACGTATAGTTTTTATATACAATTGTATACAAAAAGTATACAGGTGATGAGCATTATCGAGAAACTAATCACATCAAAAACAAGGGTAAAGCTACTGGAAACCCTACTATTCAATCCAGAAAAAGAGTACCACCTGAGAGGAATATCAAGAAAAACAGACTCCAACCCCTCCCTCGCAAGAAAAGAGCTAACTAGACTCATGGAAATAGGGTTAATAAAGAGTAAAAAGAAGGGAAACTTAATACTATACCAAGTAAACAAGGAATCCCCTATCTACAACGAACTCAAGAGAATATACATAAAAACAAAGATGCTGGGACAGGCACTAAGAGAAAAGATGGAAAATTACAGTGACATAAAGTACGCATTGATATACGGCAGCTTCGCGGAAGGAACAGAAAAAGAAACAAGCGACATAGACCTACTAGTAGTAGGAAAGATAAGAGAAAAAGAACTACACAACGCCACGATGAAGGTCGAAGAAAGCATAGGAAGAGAAATCAACTACCTCCTCTGGACCGAGAAAGAGTTCAAGGAAAAATCAATGGAGAAAATCCCTCTATTAACCGAGGTAGCTAGAGGAAAAATAATCATGATCAAGGGAGACGAAGATGAACTTAGAAAAACTATTGAGTCAAAACAGAATAAAGAAACTGGATCCAAACCACTCGACCTCCCTAAAAAATCTTGAAATAGCTCAAAGAGACCTAAAAACCACAAAAAGTCTCTACAAAAACAAATACTACGACTGGACCCTGATCACCTCCTACAACGCAATGCTACAAGCATCCCGAGCATACATGTTCAACAAAGGATACCGAGCAAAAGGACCCCACAAACACATGACCACTGTGCACTTCATGATGTGCTTCGAGGAAACCTTCGATCAATCAACGATAACCCTGTTGGATAGAATAAGAAAAAGAAGACACTCAACACTATACGATCAACCTAAAACAGTCTCAGAAAGCGAAGCAAGAAGAGCAATCACTCAAGCAGAGAAACTCGTGAAGAAAGTGAAAGAAGAACTAACCTAACAGCCCCATTCATTTACCTACCGAACTTCCTCTTGGTTTCCTCGTAGAACTCCACAGATCTATTGAATTCCCCTCTATTGAACTCCGGCCAGAGCTTGTCAGTGAAGTAGAGTTCAGCGTAAGCCGCCTGCCACAACTGAAAGTTACTCAACCTATGAAAACCCCCTGTTCGAATCACCAGATCAAGATCAAATTCAGAGTAAAGATACTTACTAATGCTGTCTTCACTGAGTCCTTCTCCAGCCTCGATCGCTCTCCTGGCAGCATCAACTATCTCTTTCCTTCCACCGTAACCAAGAGCAATCTTTATCTCGTAGTCCCCGTAATCACCCGTGGCTGATTTTAGTTTCTCGATTGGGTCCTGAAGAACCTTCAGGTGCTCCTCCCTACCTATCAAATCGACCTTAACTCTATTGTCGTGTATCATGGAATCTTCAACGAGTTTCCCGAGGTTACTGTGGTACAACTCATAGAGCACTTCCAGTTCCTCATCGTTCCTCTCAACGTTCTCCGTGCTCAAAGCATACACAACCGCTTTATTTATTGAAGGGTGCTCTATGCACCACTCAAAAACCTCTTTAGCTTTATCGAAACCTCTATGATAGGACTCCGCGTAACTTATTCCCTTCTTCTTAGCGTACCTCCTGTTACCATCCGGAATCACTCCAATACTTCTAAGAACCACTTTCCAACATCTCCAAACTTCGCTTCACGATGAAGTAATACTCACCAAACATTTAAAAAGTATATCCACGCACTTGCTACTGGTTTTATATTAACGCAGATATTAATCTACCTCAGGAGGAGAAGAAGACGATGAAGAAAGGAATCTCACCTGTTATATCATACGTGATGTTAATCGCGATAGTACTGGTGACGACAGCTGGAGCATACTTCTGGGCCTACCCCCACATGAGGGACCTAGGAGACTCCGCGATATCAAGAAACCTAGAAACACAGATGAAGACCCTTGATCAATCGATAAGACAAGCCATAGCGGGAGAAGTAGGTTTCTACACCTCCCTGGAGTTCCACTTGCCCAAAGGAACCCTCTTCCTCAAGGAAGAAGAGAACGTAGTCACACTGGTATTTCCACAGAAACAACCCGTGATAGGATACATCATCCCTGAATTAGAGGAAGAATCATACCCACACAATAGAAAATATAGGAGAGAGGTGAACGCCAGCCACCTGGGAACCACTACTCTAGAGAGCTTCACGTACCTCGTGAATGGAACCGGAGGATTCAACCTAGACGGAGAAGGTGAAAACGAGCACTGCTGGGTAATGGGAGACATAACCCCAGAAAACAGCGTGACCAACCACATATTCTACAACACTGAAGAAGACTACATCTTCACAGACTCAGAGAAAGCTGAAGCAGTAGCCTTCGAGTGCTTCGGGCAACAAGGAAGAGAATTCAACCCAAGCGAAGCGTGGGGCGACCACGTTAAGGCAGTATGGCACTTCGAGGACAACGAGACCATTGAAGACTCCTCCGGAAACGAAAACACCGGAACCATAAACCACGAGCCGACGCACGTGGAAGGATACATAGGAAAAGCATGGGAGTTCGACGGAGTCAACGACAGCATAATAATCCCTCACTCCGAGAGCCTGAACATAGAGGACCAAGTAACAGTAAGCGCGTGGGCGAAGAGCACGGGAGAAGTAACTGAACCACCTGAAAACGTAGTAGAAATCTCGAACATCTCAGAGCTTCAAGCGATGAATAATAATCTATCTGCACACTACGTGTTAGTGAACAATATAGATGCCAGTGAAACAGAGACATGGAACGGGGGCGACGGATTCGAACCCATAGGCACAAACGCCAACAGATTCATGGGAACACTTGACGGACAAGGTTACACCATACACAACCTACACATAAACAGAGAAAATCAAGATAACGTAGGGTTGTTCGGAGTAACAGGAACAACCTCAGAGATAAGGAACCTAGGAATAAGGAACGCAAGCATTCTGGGAGACCAGTACATCGGAGTGATAGCAGGTCAGAACCATGGAACAATACTAACAACGCACGTGACGAGGGGAGAGATCGATGAAAACGTGGAAGGAACAGACGTAGGAGGGATAACGGGATACAACCACGGAACCATACAGGACTCATACGCAACAGCCAGAGTTGTAGGAAGGAGAGGAGTAGGAGGACTAGCAGGAAACAACGCAGGAACCGTGAGAAACACATACTCCCTAGGACAAGTAACAGGAACAGGTCCACCATTTGGAAGAGACGAAGGACTACTAATAGGCAGAAACCACCTAGATGGAGAAGTATACCGCTCCTACGCGAACTCCGACACCCCTGGACCCGTAAGCGTACTTATAGGAGATGACTCTGGCACGATCGATGAACACTCAGGATTAAAGTCAACCGGAGAAATGACGTGGGAGTACGATGAAAACACATACGTGGAATGGGATTTCGCGCTCTACGGAACCAGAACCTGGCTATCAGGGGACCACGAATACGTGAAAGGCCACGCAGAAAGCACAGGGTACCCAGCGCTAGGGTGGCAATCATGGGAGAAAGGAAACAGACTCATAGTAGATAAAGAAGAAGCATACTCCTTAAAAGTGAACATAAACAACGGTAAGTTACACGGACACGTGAACGGAAGCGAACTGACCGCCAAGATAAACAACCCCAACCAGTTCAATCACTACGCGATGACCTACAACGGATCAATACAAGCACTATACATAAACGGGGAACTCGTCAACTCAACACCCCTAGAAGGAACCATAACCACGAACGAAAAACAATTAACCATCGGGGGAGGATACAACGGAACCATAGACGAAGCAAGAGTATACAACATAGGGAAAACAAGCGAATGGATAAGGAGAGAGTACGAACTAATCCGCTCAACCATGGGAGAAGAAAAAGAGAACGAACTCGAAGAACCCCAGCTACCGACAACGTGCGAAGGTAACCCTCAACTCATGGAGAGCCCTGAAACAGGAATAACACTCATAAAAACACACCCACACACCAACACATACAAAGGATCAACAGGACACACAGGAACAGCAGAAATAACACTCTGCTACCCCAACACAAACATAAAAT
>PWMI01000043.1 GCA_003558235.1 Candidatus Iainarchaeum sp. | reverse complement strand
GAAGTTACGAGAAATTCTCAATAACACCGCATCAGTAAATCCTGTCGCCGCACCCAAATCCATCATGGCATCGGTTAGTTTCAAAGAGGTATCAAGCGCAATACCAAAAGCCGCATTGGTTCTGAATATTTTATAGACATCCTCGTATAAATAAGGTGATCCTAACGCCATTGTGCGCATGATCTCTCGTATTTGAGATGTAATTGGGATCGCCGCTTCCATTGCGTCTGTGGCTCTCTCAAAAGCACCCTCAAAGACCAACGCACTTCTTACCAGAGCATCCATAGCAACGTCAATACGCTGTAATTCTTGTACTTTATCCCAAAGTCTGTCTATCTCTTCGCCAACCATAGAGAACACAGCACCAGCTACACGTCCAAAGGTTTCAAATGCTGTTATACCAACGCTTTTTACAACTTCAAATAAGATACCAAGTGGTATCATAGCAACTTCTACCGCGAACTTTACGGTTTCAAAAGCTATCTTTCCAACATCACCCAATATATTAAAAAGCTGTATAATTCCTCTTATGGCACCGCCTATCGGGCCGAGTAAAATTAATATACCCTCACCCAGCAACTTCATTGCGCCCAAAGAGCCACCAAACATAGCACCGGCGGTTGCACCCAAAGATGCTCCTGCGGCAGTACCGGCAGGCCCACCGAGAGCTGTTCCTACCGCCGCACCTATTACTACACCTATCTTTTTGCCGATTATTGCACCAACAGCCTTGTCACCACCCTGAGTTAAAAAAGCACCTATCATACCAGTAATTAGATGACTTGCGGCAAAGTCCCCAGCTTCTTCGCCCACTGCCTCGCCTATGGGTTGTCCTAAAGCTCTTGCTATGTAACCTTCTTGGTCAACAGTTACGGGAATACGCCCAACCTCATGACCGCTTTTTGAGGCAATGTAAATAAACGCCTGATCTACCTCACGCGCCATGTTCTGTGCTTCTATAACAACTTGTCTGAATTGTTGTTTTGCGTTATTTGAGAATATTTCTAATGTGTCAGAAAGGCGATTGACAGATTTATCCAATTTATCAATCGCACCCAAGAATTGATCCATCCCCCGCTTAAATTCTTCTGTTTCAAAATATGCTTCAAATCCTACGCGCTCACTGTTTTCCGGCATTTTTAGTCCTCTGATCGCTTAGATATTCTTCGTAATTCCTGATTTTAGCTGAAGCTAGTGCATGTGCGTACATTACTGCACCATCTTCGTAGGGGTGGCATATTCCAAAGTCTGAGGGTTTCCACCCCCTGTCTAGTATTGCATCTACTTGCGTAAATATCGTGCTGGTAGCCCATTTACTACCATAGGCTTCAGGAATTACTATCCGATTCAGAGGTATCTTGTCGTTCGGCGGGTTCGCTGCTTTGTTCAGCCTGTGTATCGCGAAAGGATTCTAAGGCAACTGCTGCCTCCTCGTCCTGAATAACTCCAGCAACGCGTAGGGATTCCGAGAATAACCTCATCATTTCTTCCTCGGAATTGTGAATTACCTTATCTTCTACGAATACACGTTTTACCCTCGCCATATACTTTTCTGGATCGGGAAGGGCTATGCCGTGATTATCGCGCTGATCTACAACATATCTTTTTAGTTCTTCAATGGGAACTTCAACACAGTTGAACGCCTGGTACATCATCTGCTTATAAACCCTGGCATCCAACTCTGATTGCTCTGCTTCGTATTTAGCCCACGCTTCTATGTCCTCATCGGTTTCAAGCGTATCTTTTGTATGGTAGTAAACTGCATCTTCACCACCAAGTACATCTTCACCAGATACCGTGTAGGTTGGGCGTTTCGGCAACGGGCGTTTTTCCTCTAATTCCCAACTCATTTTGACTGACTCACTAACGCGGTCAATCATCATTCGTGTTAAACCCGTAATGGTGTAT
The DNA here is from genome assembly GCA_003558235.1 of Candidatus Iainarchaeum sp. Lineage (GTDB taxonomy): Archaea > B1Sed10-29 > B1Sed10-29 > B1Sed10-29 > B1Sed10-29 > CSSED10-269. The sequence goes on along the minus strand of PWMI01000043.1, from coordinate 7,217 downwards.
TTTTCACCATCAATGGTAGTAAACGTACCTTTTTTCTTTTCCATACATGCTCCCATTGATGGGGTGCACGGCGGGGAGCAGTCACCATGCGAACCCCATCAACTATCTAGTCAAGCTCCCTAGGCAGAAATCTTTGCAATAAACCCTGTACCACCATCTTCTGCACCAACAGCAAATGCCATGTTAGAATTTACAACATGCAGTGCGTTGATACCACTGTTTCCAGGGGTGTTAGCTTGTCGGTAGGTGTATCCACCCAAAATTGTCTGATGGATTGAACCCTCTGGGTCTGCATTATCAATAGCCAGTAAACCAACCTGTGAGTCAGAAAACTCAATATCGTTGATTGCGTTAGGAACGCCAATCAATCCAGTGCGCTGTGTCCAGCTCAAACCGAAGTCGTGCGAGAACCACAATTCACCAGCATCGTCACCAGCCCAAATCGTATCAGATTCAGGCAACCAACAACAAAGCAGGTCAGGTGTTCCGGTAACAGGTGTGCCAGCAAACCAGGTGTTTCCACCGTCTTGTGTCAAGGCAACCACACCACTCTCTGATACTGCTACACCACGGCTTCCTCGGAAGTGAATGTGGGTGTAAGCGTCAGTTGTGATGTTACCCTGTTCCATAGCAACCCATGACTCACCGCTATCCTCTGATTTATAAATAAAACCAGCGGCACTAGCAAGCCAAATCTCTTGTGCATCAACCACGTGTAACGCACCACCTAAAACAGCACCGTGTCCAGCAGTTGAACCACCAACGTTCACAGCAACCCAATTGCTACCATGGTCGTCAGAGAAGGCAACTTGTCCCTGTCCACCAGCGGGTGCTTCGCCGGCGACTAACCAGCGTTCTGTTTCGCTATTCAGTTCAAACCATTGGAAAGCAACAAGGTCAATGTCAACCCCAAAAGGTTCATCAGCGGCAGTCATCCACGTAATCCCACCGTCACGGGTGTAAATTACGTTGGCGGCTACGCCAGTATCAGCATCGGCAACAGCAATCAGGTAATCACCAGGATTAACTTTATCGTCACAGATAGCAGATTTGTTACCATGGATGTCGTTTAGGCTTTCTGTTTCTGCGGTTGTCAATCGTTGTACAACGGGTTTTCCAACCACAACCACGTTAGAGTCGCCAGAGAAGGGTACACCGTGCATTGATGGGCTATCATCGTCACGGCTTACAAGGTTCTCGTAGCTATCTTCTGTGGGTTCAGCGTTCTTCATAATCACAACACGTTCTGCGTTGTTGATTTGAGTCACCTTACCATTTTTCACCTGGGCGAACAACAGGGTAACGGGGCAGTATAGTTTTTCCAATGCACTCAAAGTGGTGCTGGTCAACTCTGTTAAAGTTACCGTTGCGGGGCCTGGCGGTGAATAAGTCTTACCGACATCATTCCAACCATCACCATAAGCGTTCCAGCATTTAATTAGTTCTTTGCTACGCTTCGGCGAAGTTAATGTGTCACTGTCAAGGCATCGTAAAACCTGCGGGCGTGAATTGGGGCCGTTAGGCTGAACGAAAACAGCACCTCGACGAGATGAAAATGTTGTATCAGCCATTTTTTACTCCTTCTTAATATATTTCTTGGCAGTTTGCAATACACTTGCCAAACTTGTTTTATAAGCGGCGTTGATAGCACCAATAATTCGATTAGAATTCTTTAGCGCATCGTCAGCCGTCCAAATACCCGCATTATGCAAGGCTATTTCTATGTCCTCCGCTGTGGCTTTTACCTTTATCTCTTTAGCCCACGGAATACCATACTGCGGTGCTTTATCCAATACATCTTCAGGGATTGCGCCGTCTTTAATTTTATTAACAGGAACAACCTTCCTGAAAGCCTTTCCTTCATCAACCCACTCAACAACAGAACTCTTGCCACGCGATTTTATCTCGCGCACCTCTATTAGCTTGGGTTCTTCTTTCTTTATTTCATCTGTCACCAGTTTCTCCAATTCCTTCTAGTTAAGAGAATCCCCATAGGGGGTACGGTGGGCTTATAATTGCCACCTTCCTGCTTGTTCGAGACTGCCCCTGATTTTTGAGGTCTTACATTCTCTCCACAGGCGTTAATTGCCCTATTTACATTCATTCAGACCTCAACTCTATGCTTTCTCTTAGGGTTTTAGCAAATCTTTCTAATATCCAAGGCGTTTGTTCTTCAATGATTAAGGATTCGTAGTTCCTTGCTTCAGTACCAGGGTGCATGACCTCTTTTCTAAACGCCCAGGGGCCGGACTTTCCACCAGACTTTGATCTCAAAGAACCCACCGTTGTTTTTGGGGTAAAATCTTTCTGAAAGACTAATAACCCTCTTGTGTTTTCGGGGCGTGGAGAAATTGGGTGTTCTTTTGTTCCCCTGGTTAGATAACGGTAAACATTAGAATCTGTCTTTACCTCAACCTTGGTCAAGTTCTGCGTTGCGCTAACTTCTTTAATGAAGGGCGCTTCACTTTCCCACGTCGCCATTACCTCGTTGGTATAGGTTTCGTTTACTCGTTTAGCAAGCTCATTACCCATTTTTCTCATATCGGAAACAAAGGTAGAGCTTCTGAATTTAGAGCTAGGAACTTTCGCCTTGAACTTTATCAAAGATTCTCACTCCGTCTACATAAACTTTGTCGAATATCTCGGCATCACGTTTATCAACAAGTTTTACTCTTTCGTCAAAGTCATAACGTTGTTTTTCACCATAGATACTGAAGGGCATTACCCATCCAATGTACCTAATCTCAACAAATCCTTGTTCACCTAACCAATAATCATCGTGATGCACCGCATACGTGTCTTTGTAGTTAATTCCACCTCAACCCATTACGCGCTTCTCCGCATCATATCATTCATTATGATAGCGGCGGTAGAGAATTCAGTAAGACTTTGCTCTGCCGCACCAAAGGCGGGGAAGTTAGCACCAGTATATCCAGCACATAACTCAATATCACCCGACATTATCATATCAAAGTTGCGCCTTAGCTCGTCAGCAATCAATCTCTTTTGGGCGGCATCGTAAGGGTTAGCACATAGACACCCCTGAATTACAGCGGCATCCAGAATATTTAGCTTTTTGAGGTAGTTTTCAGCCCATCCAGCAAGGTTACAATCACATGCACCTGCGGAAGCTAATGCCGCATGAATATCACCTGCGGCTTTTTCTAAGAACTCGTTGACTATGCTCTCTTCGTTGGGGTCAAAACAATCATCCCCGCAAAAGAAGGCAAAGTATTCAGCGGCACTAGCAAATCTACCGTCGCAAATCATCGTTAGGTGGGTCGTGCGGCAGTAACGCCAGCTTCAGTGTAGTTGGCAACCCACATCACACCTGCGGCAAGGTCAATAACGTCGGTGGCGTTGGTCGCATGGGCAATGGCACAGTTAGCCACAATACCCGTAGTACCTGCTGTGTCAATGTCCAAGAACTTGGTTGGGCTTCCTTCAAACACACAGTCTTTCACTGTCAAGCGCAAGACCTCGGCCGTACCGTCAACAATGTGTGCATCAGAGATGTTACTGAACAAACAGTCCTTTACCACAATGTTAGCAGAGTCATCAACAAAGGCAATACCGTTCTCGCCACCCCAAAAGACACACTCTCTAAACAGGATGTTGTTCCCGTCAATGTGAACGTGGTCGTCAGAGGCGTTGAATCGGCAGTTGTGGAATTGAGCGTTGTTCGCATCGTCAATGAATACGCCAACATCGTCGGCAACGATCATCATATTCATAATCGTAACATAATCGTCTTGGATTGTGATACCAACGCTGTCGGCAATGTCAGCAAAAATCACGCTCGCACCACCGCGTCCGTTTCCAAGCAAGGTCAAAGGTTTATCAATAACCAGTTCCTCAACATAGAACCCAGGCATTACAACAACCCAATCAAAATCTTCTGCTTTGTCAATCGCTGCCTGAATAGTTTCTAATGGAAACTCGGCATCCCATCCCTTGTTGTTATCATCTGCCTTCGGGTGTTCTTGGTCTACATAAAACGCTGTACCCGTGGAATTTCTTACGCCTTTACGCTGCGAACTACCAGGTACGCCGTGTTGTGGCGGGTAGAACGGGCGTAAGACGTAGTTAGGGAAAATATCATACATAGTTTAGCTCCTTAATAGATTCTATCTCGTTTCCAGCCATCACGGGGTGATACGGCTTCTGGTTCGGGATTGTCGAGAAGTGCAACCATCCGTTTACACTTCTCGTAATACGTTACATCCCAATCCTTTGTGCCTTCTTCAAACTCTTGGACAACCTTTTTTGCCACTTCTGGTCGAATACCATAAGCGCGTTGGATTGCCTTGATATGATCGTCCGATCCGTACTGGATTCCGTCAATTGTTTTTCTAGGCATAGCTCCCTCTCATTCCTTATTCAGATGTACCACTGGAATAGTAAATGCCACGGTAGTCAACAACGCCAACCCAAGTATCATCATCCCATCCACCAATGAAGTCCTCAACGGTGTACTCAATGTCACCCGTTTCGTAAGAACCCATCAGCATGGCGGGCGGAGCAGAACCCATAATCATCTCAATGTTACTTGCCTTCATGTAAACAAATGGCATTTCGTAACCCTGCAAGCGCACTACTGGAACAGCGGGAATTGCCGCTGGATCAGCGAATAAATACCAGGGTGATGCTTCTGCCGTGGTCGAAATCTGGTCGTTGACAATGTAACCGCGTAAGAAACGTGGAATTACATTCAAGTCGTTGGCTGCGCTGGATGACATTTGGGTAGAACCCAAAATAACCTCAGCTTGCATTGCCAATTGTGGCGGGATCACCAAGTAAATTCCACCAACCGCGAGCGGATAACCGTCAGGGTCATTGCGGGTGTTCATATAGGTAATCGCAAGTGCTAAGTTCTCGTGTGTCAAAGCACCTGTGCCGGCGAACTGTGCGCCCTGTCCAACCAAAGCTGCCTGTGTCGTAGCATTGTCAAACAAAGCGGTCACAAATTCGTTTTCAAATTCAACAGCCGCACGTGCCATTGCTCTCGGCACTTCACGAATCTTGCCTAAGTCGTCTTCCAGAATAACACGCCATGAAATATCAATCTGGCGGGCAAATTCCTCAACGCCGTAGGAAATCTTCGAGTCTGCAATGCTGGTGGCTTTCGCTTCACCTTTTTCCCGTCGCTTATAAAGCGTACCAGGTCGGCTCATGCGAAGGCGGTCAACATCCCTAAAAGTGGGGGCTGTATCAGCGTAGGTGTAGGCTGACCATCCCATTTCACGAATTTGGTAGTCCTGGTAGAACATTCGGGACAAAGCATCCGAGAAATAGTTGGTGAAATGCGCCGTGGTCAAAACCTCTTGAAATTGTGCCGGAGACATCGTTTTGATGTTCGGGCTATACATTTCTTTCAATGCACCTACTCGATTGTCAAGCTCTTGCCCTGAAATGGCTTCAGCTTTGAAATCTTCGTGCATATATTCGGCTAAAACATTGTATAGTGAATTCATTTTATTAGTCTCCTGCAATCTGACTTACTGCAATAACTTCAGTTGCGGCTGATGTCGCGCCGGTTGCAGCAACGTCATTGTCGTTAGCGGGAACTCTGAACCCAAATAACGGGTTAGCGTTACCGTTTTGGTCTAGTGGTGAAGTTGACAAATAAACACCTGCTGGCATACTTGCACTGCGGTCATAGTAAATGGGATCGCCAATAGCAATCACACCCCATGTAGCAGCATTGCCATCATAATAGGTGCGAACATTGCGAACCGCGTGCTTGTAAACCATGCTGTGTGTAAGGTCAACAATCGCCATCCGTGGGTTTGCACCTACGGGATCAATCGTGATGACCGTTCCGGTCATTTGCGTTCCAGCAATTCGGGAAAGCAGTGCGGTGGCGTCTGTAATGTTGACAGTAGTGGCATTTTCCAGACGATTTACTGGAATATCCCACTTGCGAACTGCACCCTCAGATGAAACTTCATAATCTTGTCTAGGCATTGTGTTACTCCTTATTTACCGTGCATTAATTTCTTAGCAATGTTATTTTTTGCTTTTTCCGCTTCTGCGAACTTATCCGTAGTTTCTTTGGGTTTTTCACCTTTTGCCATAGCAAAGGGTTTTCCTGCCCGCGTAACTTCTTCTAAGTAAGCAATCTCAGCTTCAGCTAATTCAATAACATCTTCTTCCGTTGAAAAGCGTCCTGTATAAGCAAGACGTGTCTGCGCGTGTTTGGGTAATGATGTTTCAGCAAGGATTTCCTTTACCCGTTCCACGCTCAATTCCTTTTCGTCGGACTCTTCAATTTCAACTGGCTCTAATTCTTCTGCCAGTTCTTCTTCGGTTTCCAGAACTTCCTCTTGTGGAACTTCTTCAACTTCTGAAGTTTTTACTTCTTCATCCATATCATCCTCGTTTTCTAATAGTCGAACCGCTGCCCCACCAGCACCAGCCCGCGTTACCCAATCAACGCTAGAAACATCCGTGATTGATTCAACCTGCTTGCCTTCGCGTCCATCTAACTTAAAGCCACCTTTAGCAAGTCCGCTGGCATAGATAGAACATTCCATCTTTTCCAACATTCCTAGTTTATTAAGGTTTTTAATGCGTTCAGAAAAATTCGTGTCGTGAACAGCAACCTTAGCTAATGGCGCACCTTCGTCAAAACCAACAATATCTTCGATTGTGGACACCCAGGTTCTTGTAGACTTTTCATGCGGACGGTGATCGGTTTCGTACATCTTAGCACCTATGAAGCGGTGGGCATCACGTTCTAAAATGTCTTTGGGGTAGTAATGATTGTGCTTTTTGTTACCCCATCCAGGCTTTATAACTCTTACAACGGCATGAAGCGGGCCGGTATCGCCTTCGGTAAGTTCGGTAATTTCGGCACTTTCCGTTAGCTCAACCATGTCTTCTTCATTTTCCTCAATAGCCTGTCGTTCCTCTAACTCTTGTATCCCGCGTAGTCGCGATAAAAACTCACCAGTCAGGGTTTCAATCTTACTGGCTTTTGCATCATATTCGCCGTACATAATGTTTTCAACCATCTGAATAAAAGCGTTTGTCAGCTCGCTAACCTTCATCATGGCTTCTTGTGCGGCTCTTTGTGCATCAAGATCATCGAATGAGATCATGCCATAATACATTTCCTCGATGTCTTCCTTGCCCTCTTCTTCAACCTCTAATACTTCTTCGTCCATATTTGTCTCCTCGTATAAGGTTTGTATAACTATATCATATTAAATATG
>PWMI01000069.1 GCA_003558235.1 Candidatus Iainarchaeum sp. | reverse complement strand
GAAGGTGGAGAACCAATGCTAGGAGGAACCGTGACCGCCACAGGAGCAGGTAACAATGAAGACCTGCCCGAAAGAACCAATGGAGAGTACCGAACCACATCATTCAGGCTCCAGGACTCAGGAGAACAAACCATAACAATAAAAGCAGAAAACAGAGGTCACAGCATAACAGAAACCGTAACAATTTCAGTGAGCTCACTGAAACCAATAGGAATCCACGTAATAGAACCCAAAGAAACCACCTTCACGAGAGGCGAAACAATAAACTTCAAAATACACCCCACCGTGGATGGAGAACCAAGTGAAGAACTTGAACTAAGCTCCCAGGCAATAACCCTAGAGAAAGAAGATTCAAAAACATACCACGGGACACTTGAAACAACCTACAGCAGCAGCGAAAGCATAACCATACCCATAAGGATAACTGGAGACGTAGAAAGACCAAGAGACCAAACAGAAAACATCCAAATAACGCTGAACCCAGTAATACTGAATGTAAACACCGAGTACCTCGTAGACGGAGAACCAACGCAGACACTCCGAGGCGGAGACGATGTCCGAGTAAGACTAACCATACTCTACCCCAACGGAGAACCCGTAGGAAACGCTGAAATAGACGCGAACCTCATCAGAACAAGAGAATACGAAGAAACCCATAAACTGGAATTCACGCACCAAGGAAACGGAGTATACACTACAGATGAACTATACACAGTATCAGGAAACCACAGGCAGTACAAAACCATCATAAACAACATTGAAGACCCACACGGAAATGCCTGGAGCGGAGAAAAAACAATAGAAGGCCCAGCAGGCGCACTAAGGTTCTACATAACACACCCCCGGGAAATAGGGATAGAACAAATTCCACTCGAAGCATCACCCGGACAAACAATAAACATAGCAGGACGAGTAGAAAGACAAGGGGAACCAGTTGTACCCGACAGCGTTAAACTAAACGGACAAGAACTAGAAAGGGACGGAGAACTCTACAGAATAGAATACAAAGTACCAAAAGTAGATCAGGAAAGCGTAACACTCACCTTCACACTCACCGAAGAAACCCTAGAATACACAGAGAACCGAGAAATCCAACTAAAACCACCGACCGCGGACCTCGAAGACCCCTCCATCGTGGAACACGGCATAACAAGAGGCAGAAAGATAGAAATCACACTAACCTACCCAACGGGAGACACAGTAAAAGAAGGATCCTTCACACTAGAAGTAGAAGGAAAAACCTATCAACTAGAGTACAACCCAGACACGGAGAAATGGCAGACAACCGAAACAATCAACCTTGGAAACGAAGAAAAGATAGTCAGCATAAGCATAGCAGGACAAGATGCAGAAGGAAACGAAGTAACTGCATTCAAAGCCGGAATAAACTACAACCCTGCACTAGGGCCAATCGACATACTCAAAAACCCATTCACCATAGCAGGAATAGTAGCCGCAATCTCACTAGGACTAACCACCCTATGGTACCACCACAACAGGCTAGTGCCAAAGAAGAAACTTAAAAAGATGTACGATGAACTCGACAAACTATGCATAGAAAAAGACAACGTACACAGAACATTCACCAAAACAAGAAACATCGAGAAGTTCAAAGAAAGAAAAAGCGAGATAAGTGGAGAACAAAAATCACTCAGAGACCCAATAGTTGAACACATAAAGAAAAACCGGTTCCTCAGAAAAGAACAACTCAAAAAAGCAGAAGAAGTAGCAGAAAGAGCAGTAAAGAAGACCCTCGCCACCTACGACGAACAAGAACTCAGCAGAAGAGTATGGCTAACAGGACTCACCACCACAGAAACAAAGAAACTATACGAAGAAACAAAGTACAAGTACGCTGAAAAAGTAAATCAAATGAAAGAACAAGGAATGACACAAGAAGAAATAAAGGAAAAACTCAAAACAGAGTACGACTTCAACGACAACAAAGCCATGGACATGATCAGATACGCACCGAAAGCAGAGAAACCAGTACAAAAAACAAAGAAAAACAACGAACAAACCGGGGAAATGAATAGACTAGAAGCCACACTGAAACAACTCCACGAACTCGGAGTACCAAAAGAAAGAATAAAGAAAGAACTGAAAGAAAAAGGCAGAAAAGCAGGAATAAAAAACGAAAGAATACAGAAACTACTAGACAAACTCGATGAGTAAAACTTCAAAACCTCTTTCAATCCACCAAACTAATGCATCCTGGACCTATGAATCTTCATACCTCTCTCGGAGTCAAACTCCTTTCCACAGATATCGCAGACCTTTCTATCCCTAACCCTCCTATACCTCTTTCGAGCCTTAGAGCCCCGAGACTCAGAATCCTCCTCAGATTCATCCTCCTTGATCTTCGTGATCAACTCAGTTATGGGAAGCACAAATCCCCCTGTCCGGTAAATAAAAGTTCCAAGAACCAGGACCGCTGACCAGAAGAGCACACGAGCAGAAGGAACCAGCAACATAGCTGCCCGGGAACTCGCTTCCAATCCATCTATCGTGCTAGTGTACATAAAACCATCGTGAACAATCGTGACCATCCTCCCCCCTGGCCCCAACAACATGGAAACCGCTGAAACCACATTATAAACATTACTCAAAAGCATCAGAGCAGACCCAATCACAACCAAAGCACCAAGAGCCTTCACCAAGTGAAACTTCTTGGAACCAATCTTAATCCAGATTCTCTCCCTCATCACATTCACCCACGGCAACATTAAAAACTGCAGAATATGTGACTTCTCCCCACCCTAAAAAGTGAAGATTTTAGAGAAGTTTAGTGTCAATGCACTCTTATTCTCTGGGGCACAGCCACTGTACCACTAGACTCTACTCCACGAAGTGTTTCGAGCTTACCTACTTCTTTCCTTGCTATGTTCAGAGCACCATTTACATCTGCGTTTATTAGTGTTCCGTTACTTGTTTTGAATAGTCCTCTTTTTATCCTTTTTCCTTTGTACCTCTTGTGTTTGCCTACTTCCTCGTTGTCTAGGGCACTGCATTTGCTTGTGTATGCTTCATCCACTAACTTAAACTGTATTTCGTGGTACTCACATTTGTTTTTTAGTTTCTGCTTTAGTTTGTCGAATGGGATAGCCATGAATGTTTGGTTGTTTTGTTTGCCTAGGTTTACTTCTTGTTTCCATCCTTTTCCGTCGCCTACTATTATTTTTTCTATTTTGTGTTTTTCACAGTACTCAATTATTTTGTGTACTGTTTTGTTTAGGTAGTCGTGGATGTGGTTGTTTCTGTCTTTGGATAACTTAGTCATTTTTTTTGTGGTTCCTTTTTCGCCTTGTTTGTTTCTGATGGATTGTAGTTTTGCTTTTTCTTTGTTGTACCACCTGTTTCGTGATTTTAGTTTGCGCCCGTCTATGATGAATGAGTGTCCGGAGTAATCAATACACGTTGCAAGGTTGCTTACTCCCAGGTCGATTGCTAGCCAGGTTCCTTTTTTTGTCTTTATGGGTTCTGTTTCTGTTTCATATACTATTCTGTATTCAAAGTACTCTGCGTTGCTTATTGGTAGTATCTGGAGTCTCTTGATGTCTTTTTCTCTTACTTCGTTGTAGGTGAATGGTATTTTTATTTCTTCTTTGTCATAGTTGAATTTTTTTCTGAATTGCTTTGGCACCCCTATCCTTAGGTAGCCTTTTTTGATTTGGAACATTTGGTTTGGGAAGTCGAGTATGAAGAATCCATCTTTGTCTAGGTAGTTTGGTGGATTGATTCTTCCATTGTATTTTCCTTCTCTTTTTTTCTCTATGAGTTTGAAGAAAACTTGGAATGCTTTGTCTACGTTTTTCATTGTTTGTTGTGCTACTTGTGAGGGTAGTAGTTCATAGTTTTTGCTGTGTTTTAGTTTTTTCCATGCGTTGTAGTAGTTTAGGTATTCTCCATTTTTGGAGAAGTGTTGTTTTGTTTCGTAGAGTGTTTCGTTGTATAGGTTTTTTGACAGGTGGCAAAGGCTTCTTAGGATTTTGTATTCTTTTTTGTCTAATCCTCTTAGGTTTTGCCTTAATGCTTTCTTCATAGTTATCATTTAGCGTTATATACTCACTCTTTTATATATGTCGCTATTCTTTGTATGTGGGAGTATTCTCTCCCTAAAGGAAGAGCTTTACCCTGATAAAAAATATAAAACTACACGTACTATAGGAATAAATCACTAGATATAAACACAGGGTCCGTAGTCCAGTGGTTAAGACGCTACCCTTACAAGGTAGAGATCGGTGGTTCAAATCCGCCCGGACCCACTAAGCCAACTAAAACAATGAAAGAGTTACCTGGAGCGCCGATGGTCCAGCGGCAAGACACGAGATTGCCATTCTCGTAACCCGGGTTCAATTCCCGGTCGGCGCACTAAAAAAGAAAAGGTATGAGGCAAAATGATTTCAATCAAAACCATTCGAGAAAACCCGGAGAGAATAGAAAAAGACCTTGAAAGAAGAAACATAGAGTTCCCCCTATCAAAACTGAGAGAAAGAGACAGAGAGTGGATAACCAAGAAAAAGAAACTCAACGATCTGAGGCACAGAAGAAACATATACACCGAGAAGATAGCTGAGAAAAAGAAGAAAGGAAAAACAATAGAGAAAGAAGTAGAAAAAATGCAGGAAATAAAAGCCAAGATATCACAGCTGAAAGAAGAAGTAGATCAACTCAAACAAGAAAGAAATGAACTCTGGCTAAGACTTCCAAACCTACTTTCCGAGGATGTTCCACCCGGAAAAGATGACTCCGAGAACGTGGAGATCAAAAGATGGGGGAAAGAACCAAAACACAGGTTCAAAGCAAAAGGACACTTTGAAATATGCACGAAACTCGGAGTACTAGAAAAGGAAAAAGCAAGCGAAGTAGCAGGAGAAGGATTCTACTACCTAAAAGGAGATCTAGTCACGCTAGACTACGCGCTACAATTATTTGCAATGGAAAAACTCGTGAAAAAAGGATACACCCCCGTAGAACCCCCTCTCATGCTGAGAAATAAGGTATACGAACTCGCAACAGACCCAGAGAAACTCGAAGACATGTACGAAGTAAAAGACCTTCAAAAGTACCTGATAGGCACATCGGAACACCCACTAGTAGCAATGCACAAAGACGACGTATTCCAAAGAGAAGAACTACCTCTCAAATACGTAGCAGTAAGCCCCTGCTTCAGAAAAGAAGCAGGCACACACGGAAAATACAGGAAAGGACTATACAGAATGCATCAATTCAACAAAGTCGAGCAAGTAGTATTCTGTGAACCAAAAGACACAGAAAAAATGTTTGAAGAACTCCAAGAAAACACGGAGCAACTATACCAAGAACTAAAAATACCCTACAGAGTAGTTTTAGCGTGCGCAGGAGACACACCACGCGCACAATACAAAATGCTGGACACAGAGCTATGGATGGCTGATGGAAAATACCGGGAAGCTGGATCGAACAGCATAACGCGGGACTACCAATCAAGAAGACTGAACATAAAGTACGAAAAAGAAGAGTACGGAGAAAGAGAGTACCTCCACACACTCAACAACACCGCGCTAGCAACAAGCAGAACCATGCTCAGCATAATAGAAACAAACCAAACAAAAAAAGGAAACGTAAAAATACCTAAAAAACTACAGAAGTACCTGAACAAAAAGAAGATCAAACCCATCAACTAAAGATGGGCCGGTAGCTCAGTCTGGCAGAGCACTAGGCTCTTAACAAGACACAGGATTGGGAGTCACCTAGTAGCCGCGGGTTCAAATCCCGTCCGGCCCGTGAAGTGAAAAAATGAATGAAGAAATAAGAAAACCCCCCGAAAGAGATGAAGAAGTAGAAGAAAGAAGACCAAACAGAAGACCAGGAAAACCAAGCATATGGTAATGATCAAAATGACCGAAACAAACCACTGGATAGACACCCAAGCAGAAAAAATAATCTCAGAAAGAGGAAATAAACAAAGATACGTGTTCAACTCCGGGATGTCCATATCCGGAAGAATGCACGTAGGAAACCTAAGAGGAGAACTAGTCATACCCTCTAGGATAGAAAAAGCCCTAAAAGAAAAAGGGAAAGAAGTAGAGTTCAAAGGAGTCTACTACACGCAAGACAGGTTCAAAGGAAAAGACGAACAACTTCAGGACTTCAAAAACAAAGAAGAAGCAAGAAAATACATAGGATGGAGATTAATAGACGTTCCCGACCCAAAAGGATGCCACAAAAACTGGGTGGAACACTACAACTCAGAAAACGACCCATACCTAAAAGAGTTCGGAATAAACATCAACCCCATCACTACCACGGAGTTCTACAAAATGAAGGAAACAAAGGAACTCGTGAAACTCTTCCTAGGAGAAAAAGAAAAAGTCAGACAAGTACTAAACAAGTTCAGAGAAAGAAAACCATACCCAAAAGACTGGATTCCCTTTGACCCACTATGCGAAAAATGCAACAGGATAGATAAAACAAAAGCAACCAAAGTCAACCTAGAAGAAAACACAGTGCAGTATGAATGCCGAGCATGTGGCGACAAAGGCAGCTCCCGCATAGAAAAAGGAAAACTAGCATGGCGCCTGGAGTGGGCTTCACTATGGAACGTGCTTGAAGTTGACTTCGAGCCCTACGGAAAAGACCACGCAACCCCTGGAGGATCAAGAGACAGCTGCATAGCACTATGCAAAGAATTCAACCTAGATTACCCAGCAGGATTCGCCTACAACTGGGTTTACCTCAAAAAAGATGGAAAACCAAAAGTAATGACATCATCAGGAAACATAGGGATAACAACACAAAGATACCTCGAAATAGGAAACCCCGAGATATTGAACTACCTCTACCTATCCACCAAACCAATGAAAGAAATATACTTCGATCCAAAGGAGATACCCATACACTACCGCCACTTCGACAGTGCAGAAAAAGTTTACTACGAAGAAAAAGAAGCCAAGACCGAAAAAAGAGAAGAAAACATAAAAAGAAACTACGAACTAGCGGTAAACAAAGTTCAAAATAAACAACCACAGAGAGTACCCTACGACTTCTGCGCCACCATCGCACAGATAACCAAGAACGAAGAGAAAAGAAAAAACATACTCATGAGAACAGGCCACCTAGAAAACCCAAGTAAAAGAGACCTAGAAAATGCTTTGAAAAGAATAGAACTAGCTGGAAACTGGGTAGAAAACTACGCACCCCAAGAATATATCTACGAGGTACTAGAAGAAAGACCAGAAAACATAGAGATAGATCAAGAAGTACTCAAAATATATAGGGAAGTAGCTGACCTAGTGGAGAAAGGATCCAATGGCCAAGAGATCCAGCAGTTCATCTACGAAAGATCAAAAGAAGAAGGAATATCACCAGGAAAAGCCTTCAAAGCGGGGTACAACTTAATCATAGGCAGAAATAGAGGCCCGAGACTGGGTCCCTTCATAGCCAGCCTGGACCCGGAACAAGTTACAAAGATACTAAAAAACTAAGTAGCGGCAGCGATGATCTCTAAAGCTTTTCTACCACTATTCCTAATCTCCCTGTACCTGTCCTTCTCCCGCTTTATCAAAAAATCAATCACGTAGTTCGGGTCAGAAGCCACATGCCTCTTAGGCCTACCCAATCCAGAGTTAACGAAGTTCATATCCTCAAGAGCATCTATAACAGCATAAACCTTAGTGTATGGTATATTAGCTCCATTAGACACGTCCCTCGCGGTGCACTCCGGGTTCTTAATTATGTAAGCCAAAGCCTTGGATTTATATTTACACAAACCAAGCTTCTGCAGTTGCACAGCTACCTTATACATATATTATACCTCCATTTAAGCGTTTAACCAGGTTAATATAGTTGTAACAAAGCAGGGTTAAATTATTTTTGCAACTAAAGCGCGTTAAAACCCGATTAAACTCACCACAAGGTCAAAATCCCTCAAGAATCCAATTTACGTCGTTAGTCGTGAAGAAAGAATATAAATAAAGAAAAATAAACCTATAGTAAGCAAGAAAGGAGGAGAGGTGATGGATTTGCCAGAAATGGGTGGAAGAGAAAAGGAATGTAGCAAGAACTGTAAAGAATGTGAAAATTGGGTATGTTAGAATAGACTAAACTAAGAGGAAATGAAAATGAATTATGGAACAAACGATGGAGAAGAAGTAGATCTAGAAAGAATGAATAAAGCCGTAGAGACCCTCAAAGGATGGGCTAAGAAAGTTAACGAAGTACTGGAAAAAGAGTTCGATGACCACATAAAAAGAGCGGGAAAGATACATCCGGAGGGAGCAAGAATCGTTGAACATCTAAAAGAGTACACTCTACGATCAGGGAAAAGAATACGCCCAGCCTGCATAATCGCAGGATACAAAGCAATGGGAGGGGAAAGCGAAGAGATATTCTCCGCTTCAGCCTCAATCGAAGCCATTCAAACATACTTATTAATCCACGACGATGTGATAGACGAAGATGACTTAAGAAGAGGTGGGCCAGCCCTCCACAAATTATACCGGGAACTTCACGAAAAAAATAACTACAAAGGAAATTCAAAGAAGTTCGGTTGGGACATGGCTATACTCGCTGGAGATTTAGCAAACAGCTTCGGGGTAGATCAACTGGCAAAAAGCAACTTCGATTCAGAAAAAAAAGGAAAAACAGTGAGAAAACTAGAAGAAATACACCGCCACACAGCATACGGTGAAGTTCTAGATGTAATCTTCAACTACAAAACCATCGATGAAGTAACAGAAAAAGACACGGACCTAGTGTACGAACTAAAAACAGCCCACTACACCATAGCCGGACCCCTAGAGATGGGAGCAATACTAGCCGGAGGAACAAAAGAACAGAAAGAATCCCTCATGAAGTACGGGATGAAAGTGGGAAGCGCATTTCAACTAGCTGACGATCTCCTAGTACTATACGGAAAACAAGAAAAAATAGGTAAAAGAGTGGGAACCGACCTTGAAGAAGGAAACAAAACCATACCACTCCTCATAGCATACAAAAGAGGAAACGAAAAACAAAGAAAGCTAATCAGAGAAACGATAAACAAGAAAAATATACCTCAAGAAACCGTACAAGAGATAGGTGAAATAATAAAGGAAACCGGAGCATACGACTACTGTAAAAACAAAGTAGAGAAACTAATCAAAGAAGGCAAAAAAGAAATAGAAAACGCTGAGATAG
>PWMI01000087.1 GCA_003558235.1 Candidatus Iainarchaeum sp. | reverse complement strand
TACCCATAGGTATAACATACAGAAAGTGCAGTATTAATGTAGAGGTGTTTTAGGATGGTTAGAGTAAGGTGGCTTGGGCACGCTTGTTTCATGATAGGGAACTCGAAGACAGTGGTAATGGATCCACACGATGGAAGAGGGATAGGTATAGATCCTCCGGAAGCGAAAGCAGATATAATCACGATTTCACATGGTCACTTCGATCACTCTGATGGTGTCAGTTTGGTCAGAAAGCCAGATTCAGTTATAGTCAAGGGCTCCGGCTCCTACGAAGTCAAGGATGTTCCGGTAACCGGGATAGACAGTCACCATGATAGCTCTGGTGGAGATAAGAGAGGAAAGAACACAATATTCATAGTGGAGTTGGACGGTAAAAGAGTGTGTCACATGGGTGACCTTGGACACCCTCTTTCGAACGAAAAACTGAGTGAGATAGGAAAGGTGAACGTTCTGATGATTCCAGTGGGAGGAAACTACACTATAGACTCAAGGGAAGCGATAAAGATCTGTGAAGATCTGGATCCAGACATAGTCATCCCGATGCACTACAAAGTACCGGGTTTAACGTTGGATATAGATGATGAGTCCGAATTCATCTCATCGGCCCGTGGAAAAGGCTACAGGATCATGGAGGATATCGAGCTGAACACGGATGAAGTGAAGGGACGGAAGATAGTTGTTAAGATGAGGAGGATGTAAAGATGGCACTTGGAAAGAGTAGGATAAACCTGAAAAAATTTAAAAAAAATAAGAGGAAGAGACTCTCAACGACGGACATCAAGAATATGGAGATTAAGCGTCTCTTAGAGCTAGCTGAGAAAACTAAGGACCCTAAACTAGCGCAGTTCGTGAGAAACGAAGTCTCAAGAAGAAAAAAGGAAGCCTCTTAGAACTAACTTAATACATAAAGAGGTTGAACTTCATTTTAGATCATAGCAACAGCGTTACCCATCGAAGTTACCCTCATTTTATTCTTTCATCATCATCCTCATTACTATAATCAATAAGTTCGATGACCCACACAATTTGTACATGCACAAAGGAAGCCGAAAGATAGAGTCAGGGATCTTCGATGAGTACACGAAGAAGAACGTCTACAACCTTCAGAGCAAGGGGTACTTCGATACGTTGGATTACCCCGTATCTACAGGTAAAGAGGCCGACGTGTTCAGAGGGACCACTTCAAACGGAGAGTTTGTAGCTGTGAAGATATATAGAGTTGAAACCACCAGATTCAAGAAGATGATAGACTACCTGATGTACGATCCTCGTTTCACGGGGATAAAAGAAACGAAAAGAGGGATAGTTGAAGCGTGGTGTAAGAAGGAGTTCCGGAACCTCCGTGATGCTGAAGAAGTGGGAGTGGCGTGCCCGAAACCAATTAAAGCCTTTAAGAACGTGTTGTTGATGGACTTCGTGGGAGATGGAAAAGGTAACGCCTGCCCGAAGATGAAGGACGTTCTGAAAAAGTTAGAAAACCCTGAAGAAGTCATAGAAAAAGTAAAAAGATACATAGATCTGCTTTACAAGGAAGCAGAACTCGTTCACAGTGACCTGAGCGAGTACAACATACTCATAAAAGAAGAGGAACCAATCCTGATAGATATGGGGCAAGCCATAAGCGTGAAGCACCCCATGGCAAAAGAGTTCCTGGAAAGAGACATGAGAAACATAGATAGATTATCTAGAAAAATATAGGAAAAAAGCTAGAAAACAGCATCATGGTTGAGAGTAGAGGGAGGAACTGCGAAAAGATTTCTG
Organism: Candidatus Iainarchaeum sp.; assembly: GCA_003558235.1. Classification (GTDB taxonomy): domain Archaea; phylum B1Sed10-29; class B1Sed10-29; order B1Sed10-29; family B1Sed10-29; genus CSSED10-269. Next base: position 7,466 of record PWMI01000087.1, on the reverse strand, counting down.
TGGTCCCCCCACGCTCTAAAAAGATCTAAAAAACACTCAAGTTATCCACACATTTCTCTATTCATCTTGTCTAGATTTTCACTGAAAATACTCTCGTGTTCTTTTATATGCTTCTCAATGTCTTCCTCACAAGTTATCATCTCCCTTTTCACCTCCCTGATCCACTAATTCATACAAACTATAAATACCTTACTCACTTTTCACCTGTTTTCTGAACGTGCTTTCTAAATTCCTTGTCAGGCGACCATCCCTCTTTCATCCAAACACCTCACTTATTTATTGCAAGTATTATTTATAAAGTTATGTGAAATTCATAAGGTTTTTTACTGGCCACTCCCTAAACAACATGAAGTGAATAATGATGAAGAAATACGCAGCGATTCTTTTTGACATCGACGGGACACTAGTGGATCTCGATGCAGTCATAGAAGGAATAAAAAAAGCCATAGAGAAGAATGGATTCGGGAAGATCACTGAAGAGGAAGTAGCAAAGAAGATAATAGGCTACAAGTTAGTGGAGATACTTCCAAAGATCCTGGAGATAAGTGAAGAGGAAGCAGAGAGAGTGAGTAGAGACTACACTCAATACTACCTTGAACACCATAGAGAAAGTGATCCCTACCCTCCAGTGAAGGAAACACTACGGGAGCTCCGGGAAAAAGGATTCAAGATAGGGTTAGTCACGACCAAGAAAAGATCAGAGGCACTTTCCACCCTGGAGACATACCCTGAGATAATCTACGATGTTTTGGTGGCCGGTGACGATGTTGAAAACGTCAAGCCAAACCCAGAGCCAGTAGAAAAAGCCTGTGAAGAACTGGGTATAATGGAGAAGGAAGCACTCTACGTTGGAGATCACGCTGTAGACGTGGAAGTAGGCAGAAACGCTGGGTGCGACACGGTAGCAGTTACCACTGGAGTACACGATAGGAAAGAACTCGAGGAAGCAGGAGCAGAAACGATAATCGACAACCTGAAAGAAATCCTTTCTATAGCCCTCACTGAAGCAGAAGAGATAACTGAAGTCATAAAAGTACCAAAAGACAGACTAGGTGCAATAATAGGTAAAAAAGGAGAAGTCAAAAAACTCCTTGAGAAATTAACAGACGTTAAACTCGATATAGACTCTAAGAAGAGCGAGGTGGCCTGCACAAGGTATATCGGGAGAGGTTCAGAAAAGGCAATAAAAGCATCAGACGTCGTAAAAGCAATCTCTCTAGGATTCTCACCCCGAAAAGCTTTTAAACTACTAGAACCTAATAAATACATAGAGATAATAGACATAAGAGATTACGTGGGCAAATCAAAAAGCGAAATAAAAAGAGTAAAATCACGGATAATAGGAAAACAAGGCAAAGCAAGAGAGAACATACAGAGACTGACCGACACGAAGATCTCAGTCAAGAACGACAAAGTCGCGATAATCGGCGAGATAAAAGGAGTAAACTCAGCGAAGCTAGGCGTGGAAAAACTCATAGAAGGAACACCCCACTCGTTGGTCTACAAAAAACTCGAAAAACAACGTAAAAAACCATACTTTTAAACAAAAAAGGTGACGCATATTCCAGAACCACAGCAGTTCAAAGAATTCAAAGAACACTCCGTAGCAGAGTTCTTCAAGAAGAACAGGCAGATGCTAGGGTACTCAGGAAAGATAAAGAGCCTAACGACCATCATACACGAGTACTGCACCAACGCCATAGATGCAGCGGAAGAAGAAGGCACACTACCGGAACTATACGTGGAGATAAAGGAGATGGGGCCAGAGCACTACAAAGTGATAGTTGAAGACAACGGACCCGGAATACCAGAGAACTACGTCGGAAAAGCCTTCGGGCAGATGCTAGCCGGAACAAAGTTCCACAGATTCGTGCAACAAAGAGGACAACAAGGAATAGGCGCAGCAGGAGCAGTCATGTTCGGGCAAGTAACCACAGGAAAACCCACAAAAGTAATCACCAGCCATGGAAACGGTAGAATCTTCGAAGCAAACCTATCAATAGACGTCAAGAAAAACAAAGCAGAACTAAAAAACAAGAAGAAGTACAGCGGAGAGATGAAAGGAACCAGACTAGAAACCGAACTCAAAAACATCATATACCAAAAAGGAATGTACAGCCCAGACGAATACATAAGAAGAACAGCACTAGCAAACCCACACATCAAGATAACCTACGTGGATCCGGAAGGAGCCACAACAGTAATAGATAGAGCAATCAACGAGATACCGAAAAGACCGAAAGAAGCAAAACCCCACCCAAGCGGCATGACCGTCGACGACCTACTAGGATACGCATCCATATCACAATCACAGAAGATAAAGTCCTTCCTACAGAACGACTTCACCAGAATAAGTAGAAGCAAAACGAACAAGATACAGAAAAAGGTGAGCTTCGATCTGAACAAACGACCAAGCTCCATGACATGGGAAGAAGCAGAAGAACTCATAAAAGCATTCGAAGAAGCAAACTTCATGGCCCCCCCAACAGACGTACTGATTCCAATAGGAGAAAAACGATTGGAAAAAGCAGTCAAGGAACAACTGGAACCAGAGTTCCACACAGTCATAGAAAGAAACCCAGAGATATACAGAGGAGGAGTACCCTTCATAGTGGAAGTAGCACTAGCCTACGGAGGAAAATCAGGCTCCGAAAACGGAGACGACAACAAGGAAATAATGAGGTTCGCGAACAGAGTACCCCTACTATTCAACAAAGGATCATGCGCAGTAACAAAAGGAGTAAAATCAATAGAATGGAAAAGATACGGAGTAGACGAAAAAACACCACTCACGATACTAGTAAACTTCACATCGATACACGTCCCATACATCGGAGCGGGAAAAGAAGCAATAGCAAACGAAGACGAAGTAATAAAAGAAATGAGACTCGCATTAATGGACGCAGCCAGAAAACTAGGCAGATACGTGAAAGGAAAGAAAAAAGAATACAAAAGACTACAAAAGAAGAAGACCTTCGAGATATACCTACCAGAAGTAGCGAAAGCACTCTCAATGATAACCGGAAAAGATGAAAAGAAAACAGCGCAACTGCTCGAAGACATAGTCAATGAAAGGTTCTCCGACCTGAACATAAACGGTGGTAAAGATGACTAAAGACAACACGGATAAACTAGCACTGGAAAAACTGAATCAACTGGGAAAAGAACTCATGGATCAACTCGATAGAAAAGAAGCCCCCTCCCTAAAGATACCCAGCAGAAGCCGATCCAACGTGGAGTTCGACCAAGAAAAAGAGATAATAGACATAACCGGGAAAAAATCAACAAGATCATTCATAAACGCATCACACGTCAGAAAGTTCATGCAGACCCTGCTAGTAGCACAAGCAAGCGAAGAATACATAAAGAACGGTAGAACAGTAGGAAAAAGAGAGCTCTACTACAACCTCAAACACAAACTCACGGGAACAAACAGAAACACGTGGGACGACGACGATGAATCAAGCGCAGTCATAGACGACCTAGAAGCAATACTGGACATCCCAAGATCACAGCTACACATAAGCGCAAAAAGCAGAGGATCCATATATGGAGACATAACCCTAAAACAAGCTGGGGATGAATTCTCATGCAAAGGACTGGGAAAAGGAGGATGGGCCATCCCAGGAAACGTGGAAGACGTAGAGATAATGGACTACAACGCAGAAAGAATCCTATTCATAGAGAACGATGCGATGCAATCCAGGTTAATAGAGGAAAAAGCATACAAATCCCTAAACGCATTACTCGTAACAGGAGAAGGAGTGCCTCCAAGGGGAGTAAGACGATTCGTCAAGAAACTGAGCGAAGAAACAAAACTACCCGTCATAGTGTTCGTGGACGGAGACCCATACGGCTTCTACATACACAGCGTGATAAAACACGGATCCATGGCGATAGCACACATAAACGACAGATACTCAATACCAAGAGCAAAGTACATAGGAATGACCATGGACGACATAGACAAATACGAACTACACAACGTAACCGAGCACCTGGACAAAGGCGCGAGAGAAAAACTCAAACACAACCTGAGCTACGAGTGGTTCAAGTACCACCCGGAATGGGTAGACCAAATGAAGAAGATGCAGAAAAAAGGGGTAAGGATAGAACAACAAGCACTCGCAAACAAGTCACTAGAGTTCGTAGCAGACACATACCTACCGGAAAAACTGGAGAACGAAGAGTTCCTACCATAAAGGAAAGCAAGATAAATACAAAAACTTATAAAAGAGAAAAGCATAAATAAAGCAGTCGCGAAAAAGGGGATCCCATGAAAGTCGTAAGAGCATCCAATAAAGAAGAACTACTTGAAAAAATAGAGAGACTAGAAGAAGGTCACGATGAGTTATACATCTCACTAAGACCGACACAGGAGATAGTAGAAAGGATAGTCGAGCAAACAGACGCAATAGAGAAAATAAAGTGCCCCAAAAGCCTATACTTCCAAGTAGGAAAAAAAGTAAACGACAAACTCCAAAAACACGGAATAGAACTGGAACCAGGAGAATACTCACCAGGAAGACCCAGAAAATACAGTGAAGAAGAGATAGAAAGAATCCTAGAACTCAGAGAAAAAGGTTGCTCCGTCCAAGACATAAGCGAAGACATGGACGTTCCAGTAAGAACAATATACTACTACTTGAACAAAGGAATCAACGATTAAAAACCTGAGCCCCCAAGGGAACCTGTTTTTATACCACAATTACCTAACTTATTCGACTGAAAAAATCATAAAAAGAAGTAAGTCGGGGTAGCTCAGCGGAAGAGCACGCGGTTGTTAACCGCGCGGCCGAGGGTTCGAATCCCTCCTCCGACGTAAAAAATACTCAAAAGGTAGTTGGATGACTGAAAAACCCATAGAAGAAATAAAGAGACGCACGCCCTCACTGAAAGAACTCCTTCTCTTTCTAGGAATGATATCCCTACTAGTGATATTCATCTACATACTAGGCCTCTTATCAAACAACGCTAGTCTACTCTACGGTTCAATGGGAGCCCTCTTCCTACCTCCAGCGGGAAAAGAAAGCATAATACAACTCCTTCTCGCTGGTGGAGTGGAGCCAATAATAATCTTCTCGAGCCTGTTCGCATTCGATCTAATGGCATGCTTCGTGGTGCTGTCCTCATTCGAGATAATAGACTATATCGCAGGAAGCACACCCATTCTGAACAAGCAGTTCAACAAAGTAAAGGCGAAGGTCGAGAAAGTGGAGCGATACGAACTAGTAACACTTTCACTCATAGGATTCATGTTCATACCCTTCCAGGGAACCGGCGCGATAACCACCTCGATAATAGCGCAGTTCCTACAACTCCCGAAGTGGAAAACCATAATGATAGTCCTAATAGGATCAGTAGCCTCTTCACTCACACTTATGGGCATATACACAGAAATCCTCGGGTTCCTGTGAAAATCAAGGAGAATAGTAAATAAAAAAGAGGTTTCGTTTTCACTCTGAATGTTCAGTCTTCTAGTTGCTTGAGTTCCTTTTCTATCGCTTTCTTCTCTTGTTCAAGAAGCTCTTTTTCTTCTTCTTTCGTTAGGTCTTCTTCAGGAAAGTAACTGGATTCCTCCAGTCTATATCCTCTTCGTGCACCTAGTCCTCTTCTGAAGCCTCTTCCCGGACCTAATCCCTTTGTGTATCCCGGTGTTCTGTATCCTCTGCAGTACCCTAGTCTTCTTCCTGTTAGTTCTCCTCTTCCTCTTGGGCCTGTTCTATCTCCCCATGGCATTTTAAATCACCTCCAACTTGTTTTTTGGGTCTTTTCACTATTTTTTGTTTTATCTTGTTGCTTTCGCAGTTCGGGCAGTTGCTTGGTCTGCCTTCTCCGTGTGCTGCATTCCATTCGTGCCCACATTCCTGGCAGTTGAACTCCCTTGGGATGTAGACGTAGTCTGGTTCTTCTATCCTGAGTGCCGTTCCCGTTGTTAGGAAGGTTGTTACTTTTTCGTGTGCTGCCTTGAGTATCCTTGAGAACGTGGTTCTGGATACTCTCATTTTATGTGCGGCTTCTTCTTGGTTGAGGTCTTCTCTGTGTCTGAGTCTCATCGCTTCCAGTTCATCTGCGTTGAGGATTATTTCCTCTATTTCTGAGAGGGGCACTCCCCTTGGTTTGAACCAGAGTTTCCCTGGCATTCCTCTTATCCTTCGTCTTCGTCTTGGTCTTGGCATCTTTATCACGTTTTGACCCGAGCACATTATGAACATATGCTCATAACTAGTTCTATTCAACATCATTTATAAAGGTTTCGGTTATATGTTCAAAACTGGGGTGTGAGAATTGGGAGACTAAATCTCCCTGTATTTGTATAGTTCTTCGTTCATCTCTTTGAGTTGTTTTTCGCCTATCTTTGTTTCTTTTCCGTTTAGTGTTACAGGTTCGTTCAATACTCTGTGGGGGAGCGTGTCGTCCTCTTTTTTTATTCCCCTGGGTTTGTCTATCTCTCTTTCTAGTTTCTGTATCTCGTGTCCTCTTTCCATTAGTTCCTCGGGGGTTATTTTTTCTTCCAGGATCTTTGAGTATATCTCCGCGTAGTCTTTTAGGTTGTAGGAGCTCACGAATGAACAGGTGGATACTGAGTCCGTGACTGCTCTTTCTACCATCAAATCGTAGGCTATCTTTGCTTTGCCTTTAGGTGAGGCGTTTTCTTCTGAATCGTTCACTTCTTTCATTACTGTCCATGCTTTTAGGTGGCAGCCGTACCTTGGGCCCTGTGAGTATGTGAGGGACATTCCTCTGAGTCCTCTTGGGTCGTAGGCTGGTAGGTTCATTCCTCTTACGTCGGATGAGAAGTTTCCCCCGTACTTTTCCTGTGTTTTTCTTGATCCTTCTCCAAGTATTTTTCCTATTCCTTTTCTTTCACCTATTTTTTTTACTAGTTCTAGGATGGATTTTGGTCCTTTCCATTCGTAGTTTATTATTTTTTTCTCGCTGGCTTCTTTGGCCCATGCTATGGCTCCAGCTGTGTTCAGTACGTCTATTCCGTGCTGGTCGCAGAGGTGGTTGGCTGCTACTATGATTTCTTCGTTGGTGTTCATCAGGTTTGCTCCGAATGCCCAGGCTATTTCGTATTCTACTCCGTCTCCTTCTCCTGTGTACTTGGATTGCATGACGTCTTGGCATCCTATGGGGCATTTGTAGCATGACGTGGTTTTGGTTATGTATTTTTTTAGTGCTGGTAGCCCTGTTTCTTTCTCGGCGTTTGGAAAGTGGCTTTTTTTCCAGTTGTCTGTTGGGTATGAGTCTATGGAGTTTATTTTTCCTACTAGGAGTAGTGTTTTTTCCCGTGGTTGTCTTTCTTTCGCTATCTCTTGGAACTTCTTTTTTATGATGTTTTCAAGTTCTTTCGGTACTTCAGGTTCTTCTGCTTTTTTTATTAGGATTGCTTTGAGTTTTTTGTATCCTAGTACTGTTCCTGTTCCTCCTCTGCTGCAGCTCCTTACTCCTGGGAAGGTTGC
>PWMI01000049.1 GCA_003558235.1 Candidatus Iainarchaeum sp. | reverse complement strand
TAGTTCGTGTTGGTATGCTAGTATTAGTTCTTTTATTATGAGTCCTTTGGGGAACCACTTGAAGTGGCCTGAGTCGCTCACGTCGCAGTAGTCGACTAGTTCATGGTTTTTCATGAGCTCGATGTGTGCTGGTTTTTCTTTGTTTTCTTCGGGTTGCCCTAGTTCGTACTGGACGAAGGTTCTTATGTTTCTTGTTTCTGGGTTTTTTTTCTTGAGTACTTTGCTTTTCTTCCATTTTCCTGGTTCAACTTCGTGTTCTTGTCCTTCTTTATCTATAATGTAGTACTTGTAGAACTGTGTTTCTTCTTTTCTTTCTTTGGCGGGTCTTTTCTGTTCTCCGCTGCTTATTTTTCTGCTTAATTCAGCTAGGGGGTGTCCTTTGCACTTGACTTCGAAGGATTTGTACCAGCCGAAGGGGGATCTGTGTACTTCTAGGTTTGTTTTCTTCAGTGTTTTTTCTTCTTCGTCTATTATCTGGAGGGCTGATTCGGGTGAGGATGGGTTTTCGCTTAGGTGTACGAATGGGTATATGACTACTTTGTTTGCTTTCACTTGCTTCGCTACGTTTTCTATCTCTTGCGCTGCTTTTTCCGCTACTTCTTTTTGGTTTCCTTCGTCTTCTTTCTCTGTTGCTTGGAACGCGACTATGCATTCTTCTATTCTACTCTTTTTTTCTTCGATTTCTTCCGGTTTCTTTATGGCCTTTTTCTTGGCTTCGTACTCTATGTAGTCTGCGTGTATTAGTAGTAACTTCATTTCTTTCACTGCCTTGTACTTTGTTATGGTCTTTTGTTATATATTTATTATGTAGTGGAGAGTAATATACACAGAGAGGTGTGAGTTGATGGGTTTAAGATTAAGTTGGGAAAAGAAGAAAAAGCGAAAACATAAGTTGGTGCAAACTATCAGGAGAGATGAAAGCACTAAAAGAGAGTTTAAACCAGGTAAAAAGGCAACGGAGGCATTCAAACGAGAGTTCAGCAAAATACCTGGTACGAAGAAAGAGAGGGTTCTTAATCAGATTGCTCAACTCAGGAGACTTGAGGAGCTAGCTGCTAGGCAGGGTAATGAGAAAAAGGTTCAGGAGTATAGGCAGAGGTTGAAGGATTTTAAGGAATCTTTGAAGTAATTTCTAATTGGTGTTGAGGGAAAGAAAGGTGAATTAATCCACTTTGTAGACCGTTGTCCCTTCCCTCGCTTGTTTATCTATTTTTAACTTGATTTTTCCTTCTTTTAGTTCTTCTATTGCTTTTGCTTCCTGTAGTTCGTATGCTACGGGTCCTAGTATGGCTAATTTGTCTCCTTCTTCTATTTTTCCCTTTAGTTGTATCTCTACTTCTTTTGTATCTTGGTTGTACTTGGTTACTTTGCCTATTGTTTCTCGTTTCATGTTTATCTTCCCGGTGCTTTTGAGAGTTTTTCTTCGTAGTACTTTCTTACTTTCTCTTTTTCTTCTTCTGAGATGTTTCTTATGTAGTTGTCGTCCGCTAGTTTCTTTCCTGTTTCTTTTTCCCATTCTTCAGGTTGTTTGCTGAATTCTCTTTGTACTTTGTCTCTGTATAGCTCTGGTAGTACGTTGAATGCGCAGAAGGGTACTATTGTCCCGTTGGGCATCGCGTAGTGTATTACGCATCTTTCTACTCTGTCTATGTCGTAGTTGTATGGGTCTTGGAAGTGCATCATTCCTATGAACAGTGATTTGTTGTGGAACTCTTTGAGTGAGTCGTAGTTCTGTGCTGTGAGTGCTTCTTTTAGCGATGTAACTAGGTCGAGTCCCTTGGGTTGCTTGTCTTCATCTATGAACTTCTTTATGTTCAGTAGCATCTTTATTCCTGATGTTGTTTTCGCTAGTTTCTTTATCTTTGCGTCCTCAATCTTCTTCGTGATCTTCTCTATGTATTTGAATAGTCCTTCTACATCTATGAATCGTGTTATTGGAACTAGTTCGTTGTTCTCTTGATCTAGGACTAGGTATGTTGCTGCTCCGCACGCGAAGTGTGGGCTGAGTCTGTACTTCTCGGTTCCCGTGAACTGGCTTATGAGGTCAGTTACCTTTGTCACGAATGGTATTGGGTAGAAGTCTTTTTTCTTTATCTGTCCGTTTGTTTGTTCTTCTATCTTCGCTATTGTTTCGGGAATTGTTACTCTTTGTTTTTCTCTCTGTGTTTTCGGCATTCTTCCTACGAGGCTGACGGGTTGGAAGTTTACTCCTCTCACTAGGTCTATGTTTGCTGCTGCGAAGTTTATTATTTCACCTAGGTTATGGTCGTTGTGGCCGCCTATAACTGTTGGAACGAAAACTACTCCTGCTTTTTGTCCTCTGATGTTTTCTAGGGCTCTGGGTATTTCCCAGTAGTTCTTTGGGTTTATTTGTGGCTCTGTCCCATCGAAACTCAGGTAGAAAATGTTTACTCCTGCATTGATTATGTCTTTTGCTAGTTGTGGTTCTTCGGCTAGGTGTATTCCTTCCGTGTTCATCTGGATGTGTTCGTATCCTTCTTCTTTCACCATCTTAACTATGTATACTATGTCTTCACGTATTAGTGGTTCTCCACCGGTTATTTGGAGTGCGTTGCATCCTACTGGTTTTTCTTGTCTCATGTTCCTTAGCATGGTTCTCATTTGCTCTATGCTGGGTTCGTATATGGGTTCTCCTTCTTTTGCGAAGAAGAAGCAGTAGAAGCAGTTCAGTGGGCACCTGTTTGTGACCGCGATGTTTCCTAGGTTGGTGTGTGACTTGTGGTTGCTACATAGACCGCAGTTCATGGGGCAGTTTCCTTCTCCTTCTATTTTGATCTTCGGGTTTTCTAGCGTGATTCCTTTCCAGTCAGCGTATTGCGCTGCTTTGAAGTAGTAGTCCGCGTCCCCCCAGTACACTTCTTCGCATTCCCCGTGTTCCGGGCAGTTCTTCCTCATTTTGATCTTTCCATCGTGAACGAAGAGTACTGCTGGAATCTTCATGTTGTTCCAGTCTTCTTCTTCAGCGCACTCTGGGCATAGTGATTGTATTAATCTGAATGGTTGCTCTGATTTGTTCTTGATTAGTTCCTTTACCTTTTCTTCAGCTTTTTCTGTCTTTACGTTGTGGCTCACGGAAATCTTACCGTGTTCTGTGTCTATTATACTATCTTCTGGATAAAGTTTTTCCCTAATTATTTCAGTCATATCTAGCAATCCTCCTTGTCTGAATAGATTTATATGAGTATACATTAAAAATATATTGTTGTAATCACAACAACAAAGGTGTGTGAAAATGGATTCAAAATTAGTGGCGGACTTCCAAGTATTTGGCTTATCGGAGTACGAGTCGAAGGCATACTCTTCGTTAGTCTCCACTGGACAAGCTTCATCGGTAAGCGAGATATCGCAGATATGCGATGTTCCCCGTTCAAACCTCTACTCCGTTCTAGAGAAACTTAATAAGAAAGGCTTCGTTGAGATTCAGGGTGGAAGGCCCCAATTATTCAAAGCACTCGATCCAAAGGAGATTCTTGGGGAAATAGAGGAGAAAAGAAAGAAAGAAATGGCTCAAGCTAGAAAAAGAACTATTGAGAGACTAAATACCCTTCAGGGAAACCGAAAGACCGAAACAATTCCCATCCTAGCATGGGGAATAAAGGGATACGACTCAGTGATAAACAAGATGAAGGGAGTCATAAATCGCTCGAAGAAAGAGATGATCATAATCAGCCCAACGATGGATGTTTTCAACGATGAACTATACAAGGAACTTAAAGAAGCAAGTGAAAGAGGAGTTAAAATAAAGGTATCCACCGAGAAAAACGAGGAAATAGGCAAACTAAGTAAAATAGCCATAGTCAGAACAAGGGAGAAGATACGTGGAATAGACATCGTTTCAGATGAAAAAGAAGTCCTTCTAGCACCCAGCCTACCGGCTGTAGCAGGGTGGCTCGACAACGAGGAGATGGCCCTGTACCTGAAGAACTTCCTTGATTTGATATGGAAGGATTCAAAAGTCCTGAAAAAATAGTTGATGTATACTTATTACTGGGAGAAAGCAAAGATGGATAGATACATACGGCAAACAGCTTTAAATCAGGTTTCTGAGGAGGATCAGGAAACCATAAGAAGTAAAAAAGTACTCATAATCGGTTTAGGGGGACTAGGAGGACTAACCTCAAGTTTACTGGCCCGAGCAGGAGTAGGTCACCTAACACTAATAGATACAGACAAAGTAGAATTAAGTAACCTCCATAGGCTCTTCGAGTTGAACGAAGAGGACCTAGGCAAATCAAAAGCCGAAGCAACAGCGAGGAAATTGAGGAAGATAAACCAAGAAACAAAGATCGACGTGCACAACGAGAACTTTAACGTAGACAACGGGGAAAGACTAGTTCAAGAAGCAGACGTAGTGATAGATGGAACAGACAACCTACTAACACGCTTCCTGATAAACAAAGTTTCCGTGAAAAGAAACACCCCCTGGGTTTACGGTGCATGCGTAGGCACAGTAGGAACAAGCTTCACCTTCGTTCCGAAAAAAACACCCTGCTTAAGTTGCATGATTCCGAAGAAACCCATATGCACACCTGAATGCGAGGAAGTAGGCATAATGAACACCGTGCCCCCCGTAGTATCATCTCACCAAGTAACTCAAGCGATAAAGTTAATGATGGGTAAAGAAACCCTGAAGAAACTGTTTTACTTTGATCTATGGAAAAACAAGTTTCAATTAGTAACAGTAAACAAAAAAGAAGATTGCCCCATATGCGGTAACGAAACGGAGGACTAAACATGAAGATAAAGATTAAACTACCTGAAGATGAGAAAGAAGTTGAAACAAACGCATCAAAAGTCAATGATCTGCTGAAAGAACTGGGTATAAACCCTGTTAGCCACTTAGCCATTCTGAACGGTGAACTCGTGACTGAAGACGAAGAACTAAAGGAAGGAGACGAGTTGGACATAAAGGAAGTGGTTAGCGGTGGCTGAATGTAGTAAATGCGGAAAAAGAAAAACCGTGATCAACTTAGAGTACATGAAAGAAGAGTACTGCGGCGAATGCTTCATTAACCTATACGAGAAGAGAGTTAGAAAATCAATAAGAAAGCACGGAATGATACAGAGAAACGATAAAATCGCGTTAGCTGTCTCCGGTGGAAAAGACTCCTTGTCCATGGCCAACGTTCTTCATAAACTTAACTTAGATGTAGTAGCCATTACGATAGACGAAGGAATATGTGGCTATAGGGATAATAGTATCGAGAAAGTCAGGAACTTCATGCAGGAGAAGGAGATTCCACTGCACATCTACTCCTTCAAGGAAGAGATAGGCGTGACCGTTGATGAGGTAGCGGAGGAACATGAAGAGCAATCATGTAGCTACTGCGGAGTATTTCGAAGAAAGTTGATGAACAAAGCTGCGAGGGAACTTGGTTGTGATAAGATTGCGACTGGACATAACCTGGATGATGAGGTTCAAACAGTTCTCATGAACCTCATTAGAAGTGAACCTCAGAGACTCGCTAGAATGGGTCCAGTGACTGGTCTTAAGGATCACGGTAAGTTTGTTCCTAGGATAAAGCCACTCAGAAGATGTTCTGAGAAGGAGGATGCGGTTTACGCTTTGGTTAATGGAATTGATTTTGATGATGGAAAGTGCCTGTACATAAACTCTAGTTCCCGGCTTCTTACAAGAGAGTGTTTGAATAAAATGGAGCTTGAAAACCCTGGAACGAAGTTCTCTATTCTTTCAAGCTACGATAAGATGTTGCCTGCTTTAAGGGAGTACTACAGGGGGAAATCTGGGGATATAGGTGAATGTGGTAAGTGTGGTGAACCAACGAGTAGCGATGAGTGTAAAGCGTGTAGGATGATTCGGAACTTAATCTAGTTCTTGCTTTAGCATCTTCGAGACTTTCTTCCCGTTTACTTTTCCCTTGTTTTCCTGCATTACTTCTCCCACTATAACTTTGAATGCTCTGTGGGGGTTTTCCTTTACTAACTCTTCTTTTTCCTTTAATTTCTTCTTGATTTCTTTTTTGAGTTCCTCGTTCGACATTCTTTTTAGTCCTTTTTCTTCAACTATTCTGCTTACTTCTTTGTCTTTGTTTCTTGTTTTTTCTTTGATTACTTCTGGTAATGCGTCTTTTGGGAATTCTTTTCTTTCAAGTGACTTGAATACTTCTTTGAAGTGTTGTTTGGTTAGTTGGTCTACTTGAAAGTTTTTTCCGATGTCTTTGATGGTTGAGGTTAGTGTTGATGCTACTAGTGTTGGGTCTACGTCTATCTCGGCTATTATCTCTATTATGGTGAATAGGTTGTGGGAGCTTAGTGTTTGTTTGGCGAGTTCTTCGCTTATGCCTTGTTCTATGAGTTTCTTCTTCATCTCTTCTGGTTTCGGTGGAACTCTTTTCGCTGCTTCTTCTCTGTCTTTTTTCTGTATCTTAATTGTTGGGATGTCTGTTTCTGGATACATTCTTTTTCTTCCGCCAAGGGGCCTCAGGTACTGTGTGTATCCGTCTTCTAGTGCTTTTCTTGTTTCTTGTGGTATTCCTTCTGTAGCTTGGTTTATTCTGTTCTTTATTTCTTTAAGGACGTTTTCTGCTTTTTTCTTTTTCTCGGAGATAAGTAGTATTGAATCGTTTTCCTCGAGTCCTTTCTCTGTTTTTATTCTTTCTATTTGTTTTTGTATTCCGTATTTTGCCATGTCTTCATCGGTGTGGATTATGCCTGGGACGTCTAGTGACTTGGCTATTCCTGCTAGCTCTGTTCCGAATCTGTGTCCTGGTAGTAGTTCTTTTCCTAGTATTCCTTTGAATTTTGGTAGTATGTATCCGTATACTCCTCCTCCTTGGTTTATAGTTCCCTCAATGAATTTTGGGGCTTCTTCACGGAAGTACTGTGTGAAGTCCTTTATTTCTGGGTCTTGTTTTCCTGTATTCCTGTTGTTTAATTCTTTTTTTACTTCGATTAATGCGAGTTGTCTTTTGACTTCGTTCTCTATTATTTCTTCCAGCATTCCTATTTCTTGTACTCCTTTGATCTCTACTCTGTTTCCTTGTGTTATTGATAAGTTCAGGTCTTGTCTTATTGTTCCTATTCCTCTTTTGACTTTTCCTGTGGTTCTTAGCATTAGTCCTATCCTTAAGGCGGCTTCTTTTACTTTTTCAGGTGGTTGCTGCATTGTTCCGGTGACTATCTCTACTAGTGGTATTCCTAGTCTGTCTAGTCGGTATTCTTTTTCTCCTTTTATCTCTCCGATTACTCCTGCGCTTTCTTCTTCGAGGAAGATGTTTTCTATGTTTAGTTTGAATGGTTTCTCTATGTATCCGTCTTGAGCTATCATTGCTGTTCTTTGGAATCCCGTGGTGTTTGATCCGTCTATGACTGTTTTCCTCATGAAGTTTACTTCGTCCACCGTGTCGCAGTTGAGCATCTTGGCTATGGTTAGGGCTAGTTTGAGTGCTTCTTGATTTACTTCGTGTGGTGGCTCTGAATCTGTTTCCACTAGGCACGTTGATTCTTTGTATGTGTCGTAGAAGAATCTTTTGTTTTTGGCGGCTTCTTTTGCTGCTGCGGAGTCCAGTTCACCCATTTCTCCTTTTGATGGCCTTATCTGGCGGTTTATTCTTGTGACTGGTTTCTCTTCGTTCATCTCTGAGTTGCATTTGCAGAATAGTTTATGTGTGTCTAGTCTTTGATGGAACTCTAGGCCTGTTTTTAGACCTAGTTTTGAGTAGTCTATCTTTTCAGGATTAGGCATTTTAACCCTCTTCGTTCATTTCTATGTCTGCCATTATGTAGTCTATCTCTAGGTGTAGGTCTTTTATGGTTGAGTTGTTCCTTACTATGTAGTCGTCCATCTGCATGACTTTTTCGAATCCTTTTCTTTTGTCTCTTTCGTCTCTTCTGAAGAACTCTTCTTCGTTGTCTGGTTCTTCTGAGCTTCTTCTTTCGAACCTGGTGCGTGGTGCTGCCTGTACTTCTACTAGGTAGAAGTTCATTACTCTGTTTCTGATGTAGTCTACTTCTTCGGGTGATATGAATCCGTTTAATACGATTTCTTTCAATCCTTTTTCTTCCACTATCTTCATTAGTTCTTTCGCTATGGCTGCGTTTCCTTTTTCTTTTCTGAGTTCTTCTCCTTCTAGTGACATGTTCATCTTTGTTGCTTCTTCTCCTTTTTCCTTGAGTCTCTGTTTTAGTATGTCTGAGAAGGTGAGTACTTCGAATCCGTACTCTTTTTTTAGGTACTTCGCTACTGTGTCTTTTCCTGATCTGTGGTATCCTGTTAGTCCTATGACCAGTTTTTCTACTTCTTCTTTTGTCATCGAATCACTTTTTTATAGTGGATTAGTATAGATAAGTGTTTGGGGTTGATCTTTCGGTTACTTCGCCCGAGAGGTTTTGCTGCATCTTTTCCTTGACTTTTTCCGTGTTTTTTTCGGTTGCGAGTAGCCACCCTAGTTTTACGTATGCTGTTTCGGGGGTCATGTCCTGTGCTGGGATCGCTCCTGCTTCGTGGTATAGTCTTCGGAGGTTTCTATAGACGTTGGGGTTTACTCTTCCGTATGTGCACTGTGTTGCTCCTACTACTACTTTTCCTTTGTTCACTGCTTTTTTTATTGTTGGTATCCATGTTTTTTTCCCGTTGCTGGGGACGTGCCCTAGTCCTGTGCCTTCTAGGATGTATCCCGCGTAATTTTTTTCTTCGTAGTGCTTCATTATCTGTGGGTCTGCTCCTGGGTACATCTTTAATATGGCTGTTTTTTCTTCGAAGGCTGCTTTTGATGTTACTTCTTTGTCTTCGTATTCTCGGTGATCGCTTAGTTTGGTTATTTTTCCTTCTGGAGATATCTTAGCTATTGGGATGTTGTTTATTGGTCTGAATGTGTCTCTTCTGCTTGTATGCATTTTTTTGGCTTTGGTTCCTCTTATGTAGAAGCAGTGGTCGTCGTTCATTGTTGCGTGCATCACTATTCCTACTTCGCCTATGTTGCTTTTTGCTGCGGAGATTGTTGAGCAGATGAGGTTCATTGCTGCATCGGTTGATCCTCGATCTATGGATCTCTGTGATCCTGTTATTATGACTGGTTTTGTTAGGTTTGGGAGCATGAAGGTGAGAGCTGCTGCTGTGTAGTGCATGGTGTCTGTTCCGTGTGTTATTACTACTCCTCTTGATCCTTCGTTGAGTTCTTTTTTAATGGTTTCAGCGAGTTTTACCCATGTTTTGGGGTTCATGTCTTCGCTTGCTATTTTGGATACTTGCGTGTAGTTTCTTATGTATGCGTGGTTCGCTACTTCTGGTACTTTTGCTAGTATTTCTTCAGCTGTTAGTGTTGGTTGGACTGCTCCTGTTTCGTACTCTACTTCGCTTGATATTGTTCCGCCTGTGGAGATTATTGATATTGGGGGTTTTGATGTGTTTTGTTTTGGTGTTTTTCTTGTTTCTTGTTTTCTTTCTTCTTTTTCTCTTGTTTTCTCGATTTTTTCTACTCCTTCGTAGTTTATTCCTATGTTGTATCCGTTGTCTAGTTTGATTGTTATGCATTCTGGGTTGCTCATGACTGTGTTGGGTAGTAGGATTCCTTCGTAGGTTTTTCTTTGTTTCTTTATCTTGATGGTGTCTCTGATTTGTATTCCTTTGTCTTGAAGGGTTTCTTCGATTCTTTTTGAGTACTTCATTCGAGTTTCTCCCTATAGGTTTTTTTTCATGTATGGTCCTTCTTTTTCGTAGCCTTGTTTTTTGTAGTATTCTCTTGCTCCTATGCCTGATATTACTAGTAACTTCTTTTTATGGTTTGTTCTTGTTAATTCTTCCGCTTTGGCTAGGAGTTTTTTTCCGTGTCCTTTGTGTTGTTCGCCTTCTTGTTTTTCTGATCCTATTGGTTTTGCTGGACCGTAGACGTGTAGTTCTCTTATTCCTGCTGTTT
>PWMI01000033.1 GCA_003558235.1 Candidatus Iainarchaeum sp. | reverse complement strand
TGGAGCATATAGAGGATGATGTGAGGGTGATGGAAAACCTGTGCCGCTCTCTCAAACCGGGTGGGGTGCTGATCATCTCGACGCCGTCGGACCAGGGGGGATCGGATGTGCACGCTGTGGGAGATACCTCTTTCATTGGCGAACATGTGAGGGACGGCTACGGGCCTGAAGAGATAGGGGCAAAGCTGAAGAAGGCGGGCTTCGGCAGGGTTGAATCGAGATATACCTACGGCAGGTGGGGCAGGTTGTCCTGGTACCTTTCGATGAAATACCCGGTCAGTTTGCTTAACATGGGTAAAATATTTTTCCTGCTTCTGCCCGTTTACTATATAATTACGATGCCTTTTGCACTGCTGCTCAATTTTTTTGATCTTTGGGCACAGAACAGGTCGGGGACGGGACTGCTCGTGAGGGCCGAGAGGTAAGAATGGCCCGGCTACGGCAACGCAGCAACAAACAGTAGCGCAGCAACAAACAATAGCAAACGGCAGCGCGGCAGTAAAACAGCAACAAACAGTAACGCAGCAACAAACGGCAGAAAAGCAACAGACAGCAGCTAACAGCAACAAACAGCAAAACAGTGAACCTCTCTTTCTACATAGCAAAGCGGTACCTGATAGCGAAGAAGTCGCAGAACGTTATCAACATCATCTCGGGCATCTCGGTGGTTGGGGTGGCGACCGGCACTATGGCGCTGATCGTGATTCTTTCGGTCTTCAACGGTTTTGACAGCCTGCTTAAATCTCTGTTCAGCGTATTCGACCCCGAGCTGGAGATAAGCCTGGTGGAGGGAAAGACCTTTACGGTGGAGGGCGACAACCGGTTCGACAGGGTAAGGGAGCATCCCGGGGTGCGCTATTTTACCGAGGTGCTGGAGGAGAATGCACTGCTGATGTACGGCGAGAGGCAACATATTGCCACCATGAAGGGTGTGGGCGCGAACTACCCTGAGTACAGCGACATGGACAGGATGATGATAGAGGGCGAGCTGGAGCTGAAGGATGAGATGGGCAACTATTATGCTGTACTTGGAAGGGGGGTGGCCAATGTGCTGGCGGTGGGACTGACCTTTGTAACTCCCCTGGAGATATATATTCCCAGCCGAACGGCGGGCTTCACGATGAACCCCGAGCAGGCTTTCAACCGGAGGCTGATATTCCCGTCGGGTGTTTTCTCCATCGAGCAGGAGACAGATATGAACTACCTGCTGGTTCCGCTCAGTTTTGCCCGCGAAATTCTTGAGTACAGAGATGAGGTTTCATCAGTGGAACTGGGACTGAACCCCGGCTTCCGCGAAAGCGTTGTACAGGAAGAGCTGCAGGAGATACTGGGCGATGAGTTCAGGGTTCTTAACCGCTACCAGCAGCAGGAGTGGCTCTACCGGGTAATGCAGTCTGAGAAGTGGGCCATATTCATGATCCTCACATTTATACTGGTTGTGGCGTCGTTCAACATCATCGGGTCGATAACCATGCTGATAATCGAGAAGAAAAAGGATATAGCTGTGCTGAAAAGCATGGGGGCCGGAGAGGGGCTGATAAGGAAGATCTTCCTGTTCGAGGGGTGGATGATCTCAGTTGCCGGCGCAGTGGCGGGATTGTTACTGGGACTGGCAATATGCCTCGTGCAGATGGAATTCGGTGTTGTGAAGCTGTACGGCAGCGGCGCCTTTATTATTGATGCCTACCCGGTTGAACTGCAATTTTCAGATTTTGTCTATGTCTTTCTTACCGTACTGCTTATAGGCTTCTTTGCGGCACTGGTGCCGGTGAGGTACATCACCCGCCGCTTTTTCTCCGTATCTGAACAACTGTAACAGATTTGTCCAATTTTTTGATTAAGTTTATTAAAAAATTGATAAATTGCTGATTATTGCGGATTAATGGCAGTTTATCTGTAACTTTAATTACGGAATTGCGTAAAAAATTCAAGTTTGCAATGATTACAGATAAATGCTGATTTACAGCGCAGTAAGCTTAAAAAATTGAATATAAGGCACATATACTCTTTAGCTCTGCTTGCAATTTCTTTCCTGCACCTTCCCCTGAAGGCCGCGGCACAGGATTTTGAGATCTTATCGGTTACCGCCGAGGCAACGGACTGCTTTGATACTAATACGGGCAGCATAACCATTGTGGTATCGGGCGGCGAACCTAATTACAGGTATGCCTACTTCAACACAAATACATTCGAATCTGCAAATGTTGTCTCCTCGGAGACGGAGCATACATTTTCAGGGTTGTCACGGGGTATTTACAATATCTGGGTGAATTATGACAATTCTGGCGAAGATCCGCTGACGACAGTGGCACAGGTTGCAAGTCCACCGCTGCTTTTTGCCGGCATAATGCCCGACCCTGCAGTAACATGTGCGAATACGCTGATAGGGCTCGACGGCAACCCCGCGGGGGGCACCGGTACATACCTGCATGACTGGAGCGGCGACGGAGCTGCATTCCTGGACAACCCGAACAGCCGGACCCCGGTGTTCGGCGCACCGGCTGCGGGGAGCTACTCACTGACCTATACCGTGGTT
>PWMI01000041.1 GCA_003558235.1 Candidatus Iainarchaeum sp. | reverse complement strand
TTCTTTGTGTATGCTTCCTTTTGAGTATATTTTGTCCCATTCATCGTTCATATTCTGATTTCTCCTTTTACTCGTGTCTTCCTAAGTATTTATTTTTCTCTTTCAAAAGGGTTGTGTTTTTATTTCGTACTTTACTTCGGTGGGTGTGTTTTCCTTGAACTCCGTGAGTTTTTTCTTTGTTTCTGGGTCTATCTGGCTTATTCTTTTCCCTGTGTTCTTTACCACTGGATCCATTATCCTGTGTTTTCTCATTACTCTGTGTTTACTGTTCTTAGTTGTTCTCTTGGTTTCTATGGTTGGGTTTATTCTCACTAGTTTCTGTGAGAGTTCTTTGTTTTCCCTGAGTTTTTTCATGACTTCTTCATCGGTTTTGAAGAAGTCTTCTTCCGTTAATATGTTTTTGTTGAGGGCTTGTAGGAGCAGTTCCTTCATGAGCATCTGTGCTGCTTCTTGTTTTTCTTCGAAGAAGATCTCCGTGTTAAGCTTGATGGATAGTTCCATTATCCTTCTTGCTTCTTCCTTGTTCTTCGCTACTAGGAAACCGTTTTCCACTGTTATGCCTTTGAGTATTCTTTGTATTGTTTCTTTGTCGATTAGATCGTCTTTGTATAGGGCTCTTAGGGTGTAGTCTAGTCTGTCTGCGCACATGTCCGGGATTTTTTTCTCTAGTATGGTGAAGTTGTTTGGGTTCAGTATGTGGTTGGGATCGTGTCCTTGTTCCTCCATGAGTCTGTTTAAACCGTACTCTTCGAGAAATCTGTGGTGGTGGTCCTCGTGGAATGATTGGTCCTTCCTTTCGTATACTTGGTCTATCATGTGGCTGAATGCTGTGTGTGATATGTCGTGAACGAGGCCTGCGATGGATTCTTCTTGTTTTTCGCTGAATCTTTTGCAGATTATTGCTGTCCCTATGCTGTGTTCGAACCTGGTGATGTCCATGTGTGGGTAGATGAGGTAACGGACTCCACCTGAGTGTATTCCTTTAAGTCTCTGCATCCCAGGGTTTTCTATGATCTTTTTTTCGAGTTCACTGAACTCCACTGTTCCGAATACTTCATCTTCGTACTTCATCGTTTTCACCTTTACTCATATTATTGTTCCTGTTTTTAAAGTTCTTTTACAGTTACTCGTGACTTGACTGGGGTTCAAGTAGAAATATAACGTGAAAGGTACTAATAGATACTGTACAGTGGGTGAATTGAAGATTTAATTAGGAGGGTAAAGTGACATGATTAGAGCGGTTGGATTTGATCTGGATAATACTTTGATTGACTTCATGAGGTTCAAGGAGGAGACAGCGGAAGCTGCAGCGAAAGCGATGGTGGAAGCTGGTCTTGATGAGGACCCATCGATACTAGCGGAGCAGATATTTGAGGTATACGATGAATACGGAATAGAGTACCAGAAGACAATTGGGTCACTGCTTTGGGAGAAACAGGGAATAAGGGACTTCAGGGAGTTTGAGAGAATACAGCAAGCTGGAATTGTTGGGTACCAAAGAAGGAAGTTCCAGTCACTGAAAACATATC
Source organism: Candidatus Iainarchaeum sp. (assembly GCA_003558235.1). Lineage (GTDB taxonomy): Archaea > B1Sed10-29 > B1Sed10-29 > B1Sed10-29 > B1Sed10-29 > CSSED10-269. The sequence goes on along the minus strand of PWMI01000041.1, from coordinate 8,765 downwards.
CAGAGGTAAAACCTACGCTTAAGAAGCTTAATGAGAAACTGAACAGATCGATATACATAATCACGGATGCACCTAGGAACAAAGCATGGCAGAGGATGTACATCACGGGGCTCTACCCCTACCTCAAAACCGAACACGTCTTCACGCTCGACAAAACCAATGAAAGAAAACCCTCCCCAAAACCCTTCGAAGCATTCCTAGAAGAAACCATGTTCAAACCAGAGGAAGTGCTCTACATCGGGGACTCACTCGAAAGGGACGTGAAAGGAGCATCTCGAGCAGGACTAAAAACAGCCCTAGCCAAGTACGGGCAGATACAACAGAAAAAGATAGAAGAGAAACCAGACTACGTTCTAGAAAACTTCAAAGAAATACTGGAGATAGTTTAAGTTTCACACGCTCGCATGCTCCTATATTAAGAAACTAACTCCAAAAAGAGATCATCTTTCCACATACTCTTTGTACAGTATGAGGGAACCCATCAATATCAAGAAGAGTCCCGCAACGAAAACAGGGGAAAGAAGTCGTTCTAGAAAAAAGGCGCAAACTATTCCGGATATTAACATGATTACGGCGCCTATCTTCTCTTTCTTTAAGCTAACAAGTCCACCTACTATTCCTACCGACAACACTACTACTTCGGCCCATAACCATGGAGGAAAAAATATGTGGGAAGGTATAGAAACCAACTGGGGGTATATAAAAAATACATGGGTCGTTAGAAAAATAATCAATGAGATTCCCACAGCAGATTCAACTTTAGGCAAATCAAAAACCAGGAACCATCCACTCAATAAAAGCAACACCATTCCGAAAAATATTACGGGGATGAACTCAGCGGTTGACCAATACAGTTTTCCCAAAAGGAAAACCAGAGTAAGCAGTAAGCCTAGGAGTCCGGTAATGATCATAGTCCATCCACCTAACTTCTTGCTCTTTAAACCCACAATTCCCCCTATAAAACCAAAAACCGGGATTAGAATAAGCAACTTTTCAAAGATTAAATCGGGTCCCCACGTAAGCAACAGGGGAAATAACAGCGCTCCCGCAAACATACCTAGTATTGGCTCAATTCTGTAAAAATTGATGAGGATAAATAAAGAGCCTATCAACACAGCTATGCTCCCTGACATGAAGATAAAGAAAAGAGGAGGCCACACGATTATTGTAAGTATTAGAGATAAATAAATCGTACAACCTCCCAAAAATAAACCAATCCATCCCTTTGTTTTTGGTTTTCCCATCTTAATACCTGATTTCTTGATTCCAACGTACGCGAATATCATCATTGCTACAGAGAGTAGCATTACAGCAAAACCAAACACGCCTAGGATGGATATTATTAGTAGAAGGAGAAAAGGAAGAAGCCCAATAGTGATGAGTAATTGTGGTAATTTCTGTGGATTGATTTTATCGTGGAACATGCCTCTTAAACACCTAGCCTCTTTGCTCTTTCATATCCCTCTACTTTTTCCCTGAGTTCCGTTAGAGTATGTCTACTTAGATAGTCAACGAGTTCTTTGTCAGTCATTCCCAGAACTTTCTTCGATTTTTTTCTCAGCTGAGGGTTTTTTTCAAGGAGGTTCCTATCCTGTTTTCTGAACTTCTCACCGGTTGCTTTCCTTGACTTTCTACTTAACTTACTCACTCCACATCACACATAATACTAATAGTTCAAAGAATAAAAATACTTTGGAAATATTACTCAACACTAACATAGATCAAAAGGGTAGTGTTCGGTGTTCTATGGTGAAGAACGAGGCGAGTGTCTTTACTTTTCTACTTCTTCTTTCTCGGTTGCTTCTTCGCCTTCTGTTTCCTCGCCTTCTGTTTCTTCGTCTTCTTCGTCTTCTTTCTCTGCTTCTTTTTCCGCTGCTTCCTCTGCTTCTGCTTCTTCTATTTTCTCTATTTCTTTTTGTAGTTCTTCTTCTTTCTTGAGGATCTCTTCTTTGGTTACTTCTTCTAGTTTTTCTTCTCCGGATATCTTGGCGTCGTATTCTCCTTCTTCTACTTTCTTTATTGCTTTTCTTGGGTCTTCTCCGTCTACTTCTATTCCGAAGGATATGAGGGAGCCTAGTACTTCTTTTACTGTTCCTTTGTCTGTTTTAGCTAGGCTTTTGTTCTTCATTGATCTTGATACTTTGATGACTTGGTCGATCGTCATGTCTCCAACGTGTTTTTCTCCTGGTTCCGCGCTCAGTTTTTCTAGGAATAGTTCTTTCTTGACGATTGAGGATAGTGTTGGTGCTCCTACTTCTATGGTGAACTTGCCTGTTTCGGTGTCTACTTCTACTTCCACGGGTAGTTCCATTCCTTCGAAGTCCTTTGTTTTCTCGTTTATCTCTTTCACTACTTCTTTTACGTCTGCTTTGGTTGGTCCTAGTGCGGGTCCTAGTGGTGGTCCGCCTGATGCTTTTCCGCCTTCTATTAGTAGGTTTATTTTCTCGGTCATGTTTATCTTCTCTTTTTATTCTTCTTGTTTTACTTATATTTCTCTTTTTGGCTGGGTATTACCCTTACGTCTGATGCGTCTACTGTGAGTGGTATGGGTACTTCTGCTTCGAGTATCTCTACGGTTATTTTTTCGTTTGCTTTGTCTATCCTTTTTACTTTTGCTTTTTCTCTTTTGAATGCTCCGCTTGTCAGTTCTACGATGTCTCCTCTTTTTATCTCGCTTGTGAGTGGTTTTTGCTCTAGGAAGTGGTTTATTTGGTCTATGTCCATCTCTTGTTCTATTACTCCGCGAATGTGTTTTATTCCTCTTATTACTCTTTCTATTTCTCCGTCTGACTCTGCTTCTACTATTAGGTATCCTCTCAATCTATCTATTGCTGTTACGGAGTATATCTCTGCTCCTTCTTTTTCTGATTCGTCCCTGAGGGACTTTGAGGCTGATTTTTCTTGTCCTATGGTTGTTCTTACTGAGTATAAGGGCATTTGCTCACTTCCTTTGTTTCGTCATGCTCCGCCGAGTATGGTGCTTATGCTTCGTATTATGTATGCTATTACTCCTATTACGACTATTCCTATTAGTGTTACTTTTGCTACGGTTAGGTACTCTTTTCTGTCGGGTTTCGTGGATACTTTGAGTACTCTTTTTGATTGTTTCGTGAAGTGCTTGAGGTCCTTCCATTTTGTCTTTATGAATTTGTTTATGTCCATTGTATTCCCTTACTTTATCTTTTCCTTGCTTTAAAAAGTTCTTCTTTGCGGGGTGCCGTGGTTGTCTTCGTTTCTAGTCTATCATATCGAGTTTTATCTGTGGGCCTATCATCTCTTGTTCTTTGTCCAGGTCGATGAATGGTATTCTTCCACCTGCTATTACTACCATCGTTTCTATGATGTCGTTTTCCATGTCGTTGTCTATCATGGCTCCCCAGATTATGTGCGCGTCTTTCCTTATCTTGCTTGCTACTGCTTCGCATATGACTTCGGCTTCCCTTAGGCTCATGCTTGGTCCGCCCACTACGTTCACGAGTGCTTTTCCCGCGTTTCCTACGTCGACGTCCAGTAGAGGTGAGTTGAGTGCTTCTTCCACTGCTTCCAGTGCTCTTGCTTCTCCTTTTTCATCTTTACTTGATTCACCTAGTCCGATCATGGCTGCTCCACCGTCGCTTAGAACGGTTTTTATGTCCGCAAAGTCCAGGTTGACTAGCCCTGGCCTCGTTACCATCTCGGTTATTCCCTTGACCGCGTTGGACAGTACTTCGTCCGCTACCTTGAACGCTGAGTTCAGAGGTAGTTCTGGTACTATCTCGAGTAGTTTATCGTTGGGTATCACTATGACCGTGTCTGAGTGTTTTCTGAGTTTCTTGAGTCCCCTTATGGCGTTCTTCATTCTCTTTTCTCCTTCGACGCTGAAGGGTAGTGTTACGACCGCGACGCTGAGTGCGCCTAGTTTTCTACTTACTTCCGCTATGACTGGTGCTGTTCCGGTTCCTGTTCCTCCTCCGAGTCCACGGGTAACGAACACCATGTTTGAGTTTCCGATTAAATCCTTGATTTGTTTCTCGCTTTCTTGTGCTGCTTTCTCCCCGACTTCTGGGTTGCTTCCGGCTCCAAGTCCACTGGTTACTTTTTCTCCTAGAAGTAGTTTGCTCTGTGAGGGTGTACACAGTAGGTGCTGAGCATCGGTGTTCATGGCTATGAGTTCCGCGTCCTTTATCCCTATCTCCTGCATCCTTTTGAGGGTGTTGTTTCCGCTTCCTCCTGTTCCGATTACTTTTATCCTAGCTCCTGACTCCTCCAGGGTTTTCCTAAGTTGCTCTTCAGTGGTTCCCTTTGTGGGTTCAGTTGCTTCTTTCTTACCTTCATTCTTCTCTTTTTCGTCGTTTATTGAGTTTTCAATGATTCTCCGCATTCTTAGACCCTCCTTTTGTAAACTTAAATCTGTAAAACACTCATTCGCTACATTCTTTTTGTTCCTCAACCTATTTATACTTGATATTTTAGGTTCCCGAACATCCTTCATCATAATTAATAACGAGGACTGATAAAAGGTAAGTGGAAGGAGTTCATAGACTCAGGGAGGGTTGATCATGAAGAAACTAGGAAAAGTAGTTGCCATAGAGAAAGGAAGACTGATTCTAAAGACAGATAAAAAAGTGAAGAAAGGGGACGAGATCTACGATGAGAGCAAGAGGTTCATAGGGAACATCGTGGGATTCAGAACAGAGAAAGGTAATAACTACGCGGTGGTAAGCACCAAAAAAGCACCGGGACCATTCAAGGGAGGGAAACTCTACGGGTAGAAGCACTTGGAAAAAGCGATTCAGGGACTATCTTTCCCTGAACCCCCTTGCTTTATATTTAAATTAAGCATTAATTAAACAATGGAAAAAATGCCTCTTAACCCAAATAAGTTACTCGTACTACTGATACCCCTACTCCTCTTAGGCTTAGCTTCTGTGGGGTACGCGGAAGAGGCCAATAATGAGACCACCTACCTGACTGATCACTCCATCGAACTTTACACCCCATCTGATAACACAAAGATCCTTGAATACACAGACATCTACGTAGAACTACAGGTCCTGAAGGGAAACTTCCCCGTGGAAGGCCAAGTGAAAGCACACATCGATGAACACTCCACTGAAATGGAGCTCACAAGAGTAAAAACCTACTCAGGATACATAAACACAGGTTCAAGTGGAAACAAGACACTCAAAGTAACCTATGAAAGCGAAGAAGGTTACTTGGAGAAGGAGATCTCACTGAGAGTATCTGGAGACGCGGAAGATGTCTACGGGCCATCCCTAAACATAATCAACCCAAGGGAAGGTGCGGAAGTAGGTAAGAACTCCACGGTGCTCCTTGAAGCAGAGCTCCTGGACGCCAGAGGATACATAATACACGGAGAAGAGATCGATTACACTATCAAAAGGTACGAAGAGAAATTAGAGGAAGGAAGGATACAGCAAAGGGGATACATATACTCGAAGAGCTACAACTTCCCGGAGCCAGGTGAATACACGATACAGCTGAACTGGAAACAGATACAGAGGGAAGTGACCATCACCGTTGGACCCGAACACATACCACCTGAGGACAGACTCAACGTACACATAGTAACCCCTCAACCAACATCTTACTCGACCACGAGCGAACTACTCGCAGCCATCATAGTCTCCAGAAGAGAAAAACTTATAGACAACGCGACCATCACAGCGATACTCAATGGGGAAGAAGAGATTCCGATGGAACCAACCGGCGCCGGCGGATACGGTGGAGTGATCGGTGAAGTTCCGGGTGGAAACCACTTGCTCCTCGTAACAGTGGAGTACGAGGAAGAAACAGCGGCAGCATCAGTGGAGTTTCAAGCAACGAGCAACTACCTTGAAGTAGCGATAAAGGATCCAAGTGAAGATGAACTGAACATCAGTCAAGGACAAGCAATATACGTGAAAGCCAACGTGACGGATCAGAACAACATGATCGCCAGCAACGCGGTCGTGACCCTTGAAGTGTTCTCCGATTCAGGAGAAGCAATCATGAGGATGAGACAGGATAAAGAAACAGGAATATACCACACGGAGTACTACCCCAAGGAAACAGACACATACCAGATCCGCGTTAACGCATACAAATCCAACCACGTTGGGCACCAAGCATCGACCGAAGTAAAAATCAACGTCGAGACCATCGAAACACGCATAGAGGAAATCATTCGAGACCTGAGCATAGAAACACTCCTAAAAGTAGCCCTAATCATCGCGATAGTCATACTACTACTGGCCCTCATCACGAGGCTACTCTGAGAAAACAAGTGAGGCAACACAATGAAAGTATCTTCACTCTCATCGGGAGGAAAAGACTCCATCTACTCCATCTTCATAGCACAAACGATGGGATGGAGCATCGTGGAAACAATCACCATGTGCCCCAAGAACCCCGAGTCATGGATGTTCCACTACCCCAACGCTGAACTCGCCGGAGTACAATCAAAACTGATGAACATACCAAACAGACTAGTGAAAACAAGGGGAAGAAAAGAAGAAGAACTCAAAGACCTCAAAGAAGCACTCAGAAAAAGCAAGAAAGAGTATGGGATACAGGGATTTACCTCAGGGGCCCTGGAGTCAGAGTACCAGAAAACAAGGCTCGAGAACATGGGGGAAGAACTCGGTTTAAAGAGCTTCACGCCACTCTGGAGAAAAGACCCCTACGAAACCATGAGGGAACAGATACATTCAGGGTTCAAGTACATAATCACGCAGGTATCGAGCGGAGGACTGAATGAATCATGGCTAGGAAAACAGATAAACATGGATACACTGAAGAACCTGAAGAGATTGAACGAAGAGATAGGGATACACATAGCGGGAGAAGGTGGGGAGTACGAAGCGATGGTGCTCGAAGCACCCATATTCAACGGAAAAATAGTCATAGAAGAAGCCGAGAAGAAGATGGAAGGAGAAAACAGGGGCATATACGTAGTGAAGGAGTTCAGAGTGGAAAGGTGAAGAACCACCATTCCCCTGCAACCACCGGCAAATCAGGGGACAGATAAAAGAGAAAGTCGCCCGTGAACTCGAGGATATAAACACCCTTTGCGATAAACTGACAAAAGGAACGGTAAAACTATATTGAAGGTAACATAAAGTAACGTAAAACCCTCAAACTCCCTTAAAACGACCAGAACAGCCCTAATCAAACAAAAGATTTATAAAGGTGAAGGTCCCTTATGCTAAGTGGAGGTGGATTATAATGGCAAGAGAACTACCAATAGCACCTGTTGACAGAATAGTCAGAAAATCAGGAGCAAGCAGAGTATCTGAAAGTGCAGCTTTAGCACTAGCAGACATGCTCGAAGATGTTGGATCAGAAGTAGCTTCACAAGCAATGAGACTAGCAAGACACGCTGGAAGAAAAACAGTGACAGCAGACGACATCAGACTAGCATCCAGACAACTTTAAATATTTCAGTAAGGGTTTAAGATTGGTTGAATAAACCAATGAAGCCCTACTCTTTTTCTATTTTTTAGAAGTATCCACTAGTTCTTTATACGTATCCAGGTTGAACTTCGTGTTGGAGCAACCGTTCTTCAGTAATGGAACACCCTGGTAAGATACGCTCGTGTCCTTCAGGTACTCCATACCCATCTGAATCTCCATCGGGCAAGCCACACCAACTATCCCATCGTACTTCTTCTCCTTCATTATCTTCTTGATGCAGGATCCACCCGGTAAAACGTATACATCGTAGCCCATCTCTTCACCTATCTCCGTGGCTTTGTTCACCAAGCAGTCGTCCGAGCACTGCCTGCACCTGTACGTTGATAGCTCCGTGTCAAACTCAGCTTGACACCTGTTATCCATGTACCTCCTCGAGCAGTGGGGTAAGAATATGGCGCGGTTCTCACGTTTAGCGAACTCCTCCCTCTCAACCAGGTTCTTAACGTGTATATCCACCATGTCGTTCACGACCTTCATGACGTCCGAGGCGGGTATTCCAGTTATCTTCTTGACCTTGAACTTCTTCGCGGCTTCCTGGGTGATACTGCCTATCTCTTTGTGTACCCCCTTTTCATCCGAGAACTTAGCTAACTTCTTGAAGAACGATCGGGATATCTTGGTCAGGTCGAAGTTGAAGTCATAAGCCATTTATTTCACCTTTATCACGTGGTTATTAGGAACCTCATCTACTTTATATGTTTCAGGGTTTTCAACACAGTCTTTGGTTCTCCCCCTATGAAGAGGATCTTTCTCCTGGATCTCTTTCCCCTAACTATGCTGAATCCACATTCAATACCCTTAAGCAGTTCATTAAATACCTCTAAAACCTCTTGATTTGCCTTTCCCTTTTCCGGTGGACTCTTAACATTCATCTTAAGGTATTTATCACCTGAGGGATCGAACGAAGAACTTCCACAACCTGGATTGACCTTCAAGTGAACCCTGACCCCTTTCTCCGTTGTCTCAGCCCAAATCAGTTCATCCTTATCCGCACTCAAAAACATCCCTCCAAAATCATTAACAATAACCAAGTTAATAAAACGTACTTAGTGAGTGAACATGAACAGCGAAATGGATTCAGAAGCATGTAGGGAACTAGTAAGGGAAAAAGTGAGTGAGAAGAACCTAAGGAAACACATGTACGCAGTTTCAGCGATCATGAAGGGACTAGCTGAAAAACTAGGTGAAGACCCAGAAAAGTGGGAGAGGGTCGGGCTCCTACACGACCTGGACTACGATGAAACAAAGGACGATCCAAAGGAACATGGGCTCAGGTCCGCGGAGTTACTCAGTGAAAAACTCCCCGAGGA
>PWMI01000015.1 GCA_003558235.1 Candidatus Iainarchaeum sp. | reverse complement strand
TACACGCATTCACGGAAAACATGGAAAAAGGAAAAGAAGAATTCGAAGAACTATGCTTCACATGCAAAGACCTAATGAACTCAATAATAAGCGAAGGAAACTGGGTCCTAGGATGGGAAACAACAAAGGAATTCTGGGAACAAAACAAAGAATGGATCAAAAACGTCAACAAAGAAATGGAAGTACCAGGCCTAGTCAAAATAATGAAAAAAAGAAGCCACTACTACTCAATGAAGAACGAGTTCCAAGCAGTATACCCAGACGGAACAGCATCACAAATCTCAACAGTCCAAATAGATGAAGTCAACGGAAAAAGATTCGACATAAACTACACAGGAAAAGACAACGAAAAACACCCCTGCACAATCATACACTGCTCAACCTTCGGATCAATAGAAAGATCACTCGCAAGCATCCTTGAAAACGCAGCCAGAAGCATAAAACAAGGAAAAGAACCCAAATTCCCACTCTGGCTATCACCAACACAACTAAGACTAATTCCAGTCAGCGATGAATCACTAAAACACGCTGAAGAACTAGCAGCAGCCATAGAAAAAGAAAACATAAGAGTAGACATAGATGACAACGAAGAATCAGTCGGAAAAAAGATAAGAAGAGCAGAAAAAGAATGGATACCAGTCACGATAGTCATAGGGCCACAAGAAGAAAAAACAAGAGTATACAAACCAAGAATAAGGGGAGAAGAACAAGAAAAAAAGATGAGCATGGAAGAAATACAGAACCACATCCAAAGAAAAACAGCAGGATACCCCTACAAACCACTACCCCTACCAAAAAAACTCAGCAAAAGACCAATATTCAAATAAAAAGTAAATTAATACTACAGAGAAACCCGAAGAAGTTATTAATATAAACCCTCATGCAGTTACTTAACCAAAGGCAAAGAACAAAGAGGTAAGTAGATGGGTTATCTTGACGAGGCAATACGCGAATCAAAGCAAGAAGTAGAAGAACAGAAGAAAGAAGAAGAAAAAGCCGAAGAAGAAAAGAAAGACCAAGAACTAACTAAAGAAGAAATCAAGGAAAAACAATCACAAAAAGCTCAGGAAGAAGCTGACGAAATCAAGAAACAAGAAGCAAGAGAAGTAAAGATAGAAGGAGAAAAAGAAGTAGTAACCAAGTACGGAAACACAGTCATATACAAAGTAAAAGAAGAACCCCTCTTATTCTACTCAGTACCAGTAACAAAACCCAGCGGACCGGAAAAAAGAATCGTAAACACCATAAAAGAAGCCGCCACCCGACTCATAATGGTCTCACCCGAGCAGTTCAGATCGATGGAGAGACGAAGAAAGTTCTACTTCAACAAAATAAAGGAGATAATAGAATCAAACCCCGAGATAGGGCTCCCCGAGACCAAAATAGAATTCTACTCAGAAATGGTAACAAGGGAGATGATAGGCTACGGAGTAATAGACGCACTAGTCAGAGACAAGATGCTGGAAGAAGTAATGGTAGTAGGACCAAACAAACCAGTATTCGTGTTCCACCAAGAATACGGCATGATGAAGAGCAACGTCCAGTTTGGAAACAACGAAGAAATAAGGGAAATAATAGAAAGAATAGCCAGACAAGTCGGAAGAAGAATCGATAGGAAAAATCCACTACTTGACGCACGCCTACCGGACGGATCAAGAGTAAACGCCACAATCCAACCAATATCACTAGATGGACACACCCTAACAATAAGGAAGTTCAGAGAAGACCCAATAACCATAACAGACCTGATAAAATGGAAAACCCTAACACCAGAAGTAGGAGCATTCTTCTGGCTAATGGCAGAAGGAATGGGTGTAAGGCCCGCCAACACGCTGGTCTCAGGAGGAACAGCATCGGGAAAAACAACCACTCTAAACGTTCTAAGCAGTTTCATACCAATCAGGGAAAGAATAATCACTATAGAACAAACAGCAGAACTAAACCTACCCATAGAACACATGATAAGAATGGAAACTAGGCCACCGGGAATGGAAGGAAAAGGAAAGATATCCATGGGGGCACTAGTCGAAAACTCACTTAGAATGAGGCCAGACAGAATACTGGTAGGGGAAGTAAGGGGAGAAGAAGCATACAACCTATTTCAAGGCATGAACACAGGCCACAACGGATGCATGGGAACGATACACGCGAACTCTGCGAAAGAAACAATAACAAGGGTCACAAGCCCACCCATGAACGTCCCCGTAGTGATGGCCAACGCACTAGACTTCATAATAATACAGAAAAGAATACACAAGAAAAAAACCGGGCTAACCAGAAGAATAACCTCCATCGCCGAAGTCCAAGAAATAGCTGAAGACGGCTCAGCCAAAATAAACATACTATACACATACGATCCCGCTGAAGACAAGTTAAAAAGAGAAAGAACACCATCTATATATGAACAAAAGATATTAAGGTACACGAACATTACGAAAGAAGACCTAGAAAAAGAACTACAAGAGAGAAAAGAAGTTCTTGAAAACCTAGTTAAAAGAAACATAACCAACTTAGATGAAGTCAAGAGAATAATGGGTCAACACATGGTGAACAAAGATGGCTAAAGAGAAAAAACTAAGCAAACTCCTCAAGGAAAAAAAAGAAGAAGAAAGTGAAGTAGAAGAAGAAGTACTAGACAAAATAATAGAAAGAATGAGCGACAAATACAGAGAAGAAGGCATCCTAACAGAAGAAGACTCACCGGAAAGAACAACAGAACTAAGAAAACTAATGAGAGGCGAAAGAAACTACAGAATAGGTCAATCATCCGCCAAACAACTGGAAACATTCGACAACGCATTCGTAAAGTTCTTCGGAAAGATATACCTGATAATAGAGAAACCCCTACGAAAAATAGAGCACTTAATCCAGGACAAAGTAGGACAAAAACTAGAGAGAGATCTTGTGAGCGCAAGAATGAACTACTCCATAGAACAGTACATAGCGCTAATGCTGGTCGGAACAATAATCGCTACAGCAGTAGTTTTTGGACTAACACTCCTACTTAGTTTCCTAGGAATAATGCCAGTCACCTTCTCACTAATCCTAACAATAATAACGGCCCTCATTGTTCCAGGAATAGCATTCATCATGCCCAACAGCAAAGCAAAAAAGATAGGTAACGAAGTAGAAAGACAACTCCCCTTCGCACTAAGACACATGTCCATACAGATAAAAGCAGGAGTAGGAATATACGAAACAATGCAGTCGATAGCAGCATCCGACTACGGAGAACTCAGCGAAGGATTCAGATGGATACTCGCAAACATAGAAAAAGGAGTCTCAACCGAAGCAGCCCTAGAAGCATGGTCCGAAAGAACAAGAAGCCAATCAGTAAGAAGAGTAGTATCACACATAGTAAGAGCACTCAGAACAGGAGGAAGCCTCTCAGACGTGATGGTGAAGATAGCTGAAGATGTTTCATTCCAAAGAAGACAAAAGATAGCCGACTTCGCGGAAAAACTCAACCTAATGGGACTCTTCCTGATGATGTCAGCGATAGTACTACCAGTAATGATCTCAATACTAACAACCATCGGAAGCACCCCACAACTCCAACAGTACCTAGGAGCCTTCTCAATCTTCTCACCGATGTTCCTAACCATGGTGTTCTTCGCCATAGTACCAGGACTACTAATGATCTTCATATACTACCTAAAAGCGAGTGACCCCGGATCACTCTAGCGGAGGAAAAAAATGAGCAAAAAAAAGAAACTGAACATTTCAGAAAAAATAAAAAGCTATGAAGAAACAGTCAGATTCGCGGAGATGAGCATAGGAGCGAAAAAACTCCTCGTGATAACACTAGCAGCATCTATAATAGGATTCTTCCTAGGAGCACTCGTAGACATAACCCTAGCAATACTAATACCGCTAGTCATAATCGATATAGGAATTGGAATGCCTTTCTTCCTCGCAAGAAGAAAAGTAAGAAAGATAGAAACAGCTCTACCAGATATGCTTCACCACATGTCAACCACCCTAAAAACAGGGGGAACCGTTGAGGTGGCACTCGAAGAAGCCAGCAGAGTAGACTACGGTCCAATAACCAAAGGAATAAAGAGAATGCTCAGCGACATACGCGAAGGATCCACATTCGAAAGAGCATTCAAAGAGTTCGCCATAGCCTCAAGAAGCGAACTACTCGAAAAAACAGCGATGATAATAATAACAGCTAGAAAAAGCGGAGGAGGATTAGTAGATACCTTAACAGCAATGAGCGAAGATATAAGAGCATTAGAAAGACTTAGGGCAGAAAGAAGAACAAAAACCCTACTACAATTCCTATTCATAGTTGTAGCAGGATGCTTCGTCGCGCCATTCGTATTCGGAGTAGTAAAATCAGTTCTAACCATACTCGTAAGTGTAGGAGGAGCAGGAACCGGAAACGGATTAATAGCCAGATTCGACCTAATATTCAAAGTATATCTAATAATGGAATCAGCATTAACAACCCTAGCAGCAGTACAAGTAAGAGAAGGAAGCATGTCAAAAGCAGTAATATACATACCGATACTCGTACTCATAACATACGTGATCTACGTTATAGTGGCATCACAGTTCCTAGTTGTACTAGGAGGAACAACGACGGGAGTAGGAACAACCGTAGCAGCACTACTACTATGATGGTGATGCAGTGAAACATAAACGTTTAAATACCCAAAAATGCTTCCTTAAGCAAAGGTAGTACACAAATCAAGATATTGGAGGATTGATCAAAATATGGATGAAAAAGGACAAGGTGCCTTAGAGTACCTGATAATAGTAGCAGCTGTACTAGCAATAGCTGCAGTAGTAATCGTGATAATCTCAGGAGCCTTCACAGGCGGAAGAGCAACAGCAACAGTAAGCGAAATGCAAACAGACGCATCAAGATGCGCATCACTTCTGGCAGCGGAAGGATATGAACCAGGAACACCAACAGCCCAAACCCAAGGTGAAGTTCTGTGCACACAATTTTGTGATGGAACCGAAAATCCAAGATGGTTCAACTATGAGGAAATTGTAGTTCCAACAAGTGCGGCAGCAGCTCTTGAGCACATCGAAGATGCTCAGGACGCATGTTACGCAGGAAAACCCGATTGGTTCAGACAAAAACTAGAAGACGAATAAGAAATAGCTGGATAGAGCGACAGATAAAATGAACGAAAAAGCACAAGGTGCCTTAGAGTACCTGATAATAGTAGCAGCTGTACTAGGGATAGTTGCGGTAGTAGTGGGATTCGTCTCAGGAGTCTTCGGAGGACAAAGAGGCGAAGCATCACTCGCAGCATGCAAAGCAGCAGCATCAAGGTGCGCAGTGAGACACGAAACCACTGTGAGCCCATCATGTGAATTCTGCGAAACAGCATGTCTAGGAGTAGGAGATGAAGCTCAAAATATAGCCTACTGTATGGAAGGAGAGGTAGAGTTAATATCCGATTAACTAACTCCCTGAAAAACAAAAGAAGTAAATAAGGCACCACCCTAAACCAATACATGTGGAACTACCTTTACATCTCCCTAGCAATCATATTCCTAGCAATACTAAGCCACACAGACATAAAAGAAAGAACCGCGCCACCATTCTTCACTCACGGAATGCTAATCCTTGGACTAACACTACACCTAGTACAATCAGCAGTAACAAGCAACCCAAACCCAATACTATACTCCTCATCAGTAGCACTAGCAATGTTCTCAATCTCATACGCAATCTACCTAATGGGAGGATGGGCTGGAGGAGACGTAAAACTATTCACAGCACTAGGAGCACTACTCCCCTACTACGGAACAATAAGCCAAATAACCTTCCCAATACCATTCCCGGTACTGATACTGGCAGCATCAACAATCTCAGTACTCCCATTCATCCTGATATACGGCACCTACCACGCAGTAAAACAAGATGGAAAACAACTCATGGAAGACATAAAGAAATCCCTACCAAAGTCACTGTACTCAGCACTAACCCTAACAGCAGCACTTACGCTAACAAAGATCCTAGGAATACACCCCGCAGCCACACTAGCAATAGCCCCAGCAATATACCTAACCAAGAAGTACGGCTACCCAGTAACAGCATTCCTATTCACACTAGCAGCACTAAGAGAACCCATAAGCAACTTAATCACCTTCGGCTACTTCATAGGAATATCAATCCTACTAGTAACCGGAACACAAACATATAGATCCATAAAAAATAACGTTCTGAGAAAAGAAAAAAAAGCAGAAAACCTGGAAGAAGGAGACATACCAGCGGAAGACATATGGCTGGTCCAAGGAAAACCAGAAAAAAGAGAACCAAAGATAGTAACCACCAAGGAAAAAGGAAAACTGATCATAAACTCAAGAAAAGCAAGGGGTCTGACAGAAAAAGAAATAGAGTGGATAAAGAACAAAGGAATAACCACGCTAAAAACCAAGAAAAGCCTACCTTTCATCCCAGTAGTTACCCTAGGGTTAGTTATACTCATAGTCCTCGAAACATTTATATAATCAGAAGACTTTAGGTAAAATGATGGAGAACAAGTCCCAAACAAGTTTAGAGTACCTGATAATGGTTGGAATAGTGGTTATAATAGCAACACTAGCAATAGTACTCACTACCAGGGTCCTAAACATGGAAAGCATCCTCAGAGACACTCTAAGGATGTACCGAGAGAAATTAATACAAATAAACTAAATTAAGAGGTTAAAATGAACAATAAAGCCCAGGTAAGCTTCGAGTACCTAGTACTAATAGCACTGATAGTCATACTAGGAGCAGTAGTGATGACAGTTGCGGGAAACTACTTCACCATGTCCGGAGCAGTAAAAGAAACAGGTGAACTATACCGAAACAGGCTAAAGGAGATGATCACACGATGAAAAAAGGACAACTAACAATAGAGTACCTACTAATACTGGTAATACTGATAATGCTCTTCACAAGCATCTCAACAGACCTAATGGACTTCGCTAGCACCAACACACTACAAATACAAACAGAACAAGCGATAAATATACACAACACGACACTACATAACACGGTGAACATCGTTGCCCTACAAGCAGAAGGAGCAAAACAAACCATAACACTGAACACACCACCCGACTGCGAATACCTAGTATCAGACTCAAGCATAACACTCCAATGTATCGCCGGAACACCGAGCCAAGAATACACAGGCACAACAATAGGAAACATAGCGCCAGGAACAGGAGTAACCTACTCCGGAGAAAACATACCCGCGAGCAAAACAGGCAAAGTAACGGTTGAAAGGTGAAAAAATGAAAAAAGGCCTAGCTTCCTTCGAGTTCCTCATCATCCTAGGATTAGTACTACTAGTCACAGCATCAGTACTCTCCGCAGCATTCAACGAATCAAGAGAAACAGCGGTTCAATCTGCAACCAGGTCAACGGTTTCAAATCTATTAACAACCAGGGAAATACAAGAACCCGGGTGCATAGACCCCATCATAACCGAGTACAACGTTCAAAACGGGCAGATAATGATTAAAATAGAACCAGAAGCATGCCACCCAACAGCAACAGAAGTAGCAGACACAATAGAAAAAGAAATATGCGGACAAACACCAAGCGGAAACCGATACATAACATGCATAGGAGAAACCTATGAGGTGATAATACAGTGAAGAACATATTAAAACAGTACCAAGAAGAATACGGATCAATAGAACCCTACATAGTAACCAAGATGGAGATATCCATACTACTAGCACTAGTAATAACACTATTCGCCACAATCATTCAACCATGGATAATACTACTCAACATAGGCACCGCAGCCGTCATGGTACACTCACTACACCAAGTAAACAAAAACTACCCCGAAAAAACAGCCAAGTACACAGGGATACTCGGCACGATATACGCACTAGCAGTAGCTTCCCCCGCAGTACTCACAAGAGTAACCATGAAGATGTCCCCAATGGGAACACAGATAGTAATGGGAGCACTAATCCTACTCGTAGCAACCTCACTCTCCATAAGGACATTCATATCAAAAAAAGGAGTCAAAGCAGAAGTACTAGTAGCAGACGGGGAAGACGCAATAATAAGACCAGAGTACGACTTCCTATCAGGCGTAAAACCAAAGAAGTACGCCGTGAAAAACACAGTAAAAGCAAAAAAAGGAGACAGAGTAAAAGTAAAAGTATCAACATCCCTCTTCAAACCGCTTCAACCAACAGAGATAGAAAGAATAGTCAAAGGAGGGAAAAAATGAAAGCACAAAAAGGACAAATAACACTCGACCTATTCGTAGCCATCCTGATCTCAATCTTCATATTCACGACCATACAAGGATATCTACTACTACAAACAGACCAAACACAAGAAACAGGCATAAACCAAGAACTACAAAGAAAGACCACGGCAATAGGAACAATCATGAACAACTTCTACGCATCAAACCCAGAAAACGGGGACTACAGCGCAATCATAGACCCAGGGATCAAGGACTTCCTAACACAACCAACGACCACAGTAACAAAAGGAACAAATGACGAAGAACTCACGATCACGGTAGACTACGGCGAAGGAAAACAAGCAACATATACATACCCAGTTCCAACCGGAATAGAATATGACTCAAGTTGCAATGAAGTAGGAGGAGAACCCTGTGTCAGAGGATAAAGAAATGAAAGGAAGAAAAGGACAGATATTCACGCTGGACGTACTAGCAGCACTCATAGCAGTAACCCTGATAATGGGAGTCACTCTACACTACCAAACAGAGATAAAAAACACCCAGTCACTCCAAGCTAACCGTGAAATGAGAACAATAGCGGGAGACGCAGCCCAAATAGCCATCAAAAACATCCTCGCAGAAGAAGGCAGAGCAAACACCATAGACGAAAACAAAGTAGATGAACTAAATACCTTCATGGACCAATTCATACCTGCACACTACCATTACGAAGTACAGGGAACAATAGAGATAAATCCAGGGACATGCGGAACAGCCGAAAGAGCAGTAAACTCAAGGAGGATAGTGAAGAACTCAAACGGAAACATAGACACCCTAACGGTGGTGATCTGCAGATGAATCAAAAAGCATTCGTATTCACGATGGACGCAGCCTACGCAGTATTCATAATCCTACTTGCCACAGCAACAGTGATGATGGTACTACAAACAACTCAACAGAGCAACGAAGACATACTCTACCTCTCAAGACTAGCAGCGGACATAAACATAGTCGAAGAAGCAACGGGAGAAACAGTAAACCTCAATTGGATCACAGTGAACGACTGCGGAAATGCAGACACGGTGGGAACAAATCAAGCGGTAGTATACACAGACAACGGAAACTTGGAACTAAAAACAACAAAGGTGTGCTTACCATGAAAAAAGGATTAATACTAACGGGATTAATGTTCATAATGGCGCTCATACTAATAGCATCAGCCAACTACGTGGTGATAGGAGACTTAGCGCAAGAAGAAGCCATAAAACAAAAAATGGAGATAGACACAGTCATAAACCGGCAACAAGAAACACACGTGATAATAGAAAAAGCAATAGAAGATGGAATAAACCAAGGAGAAGATTGTAACGACGCAGCAAGTAAAATAGAGAGCTACATCAATTCCGCGCTAAACAACAACCTCATGGAGCAAGGACCGATCACCTTCGGCCATACACTAACAGTAAACAACAACTGCCCAAGCACCATAACCATAGAAGTAGAGTACACAATCAACACAGACACAGTAGAAAGAAAAACACAGTTCACCAAAACAATTGACTACTAAACATACAATCTTAACCAGAACTAACCTAGAAAGATAGAGTTAAAGCCATTAACAAAGCAAGAAACTAATCCTACATGGAAAAATCCACCTTACTATCACTAACCATAGCAATAGTAGGCATAGTAGTACTTCAAGCATCCCAAGGAATAAAGTACACACCAGTATCAATCGAACACCTCAACGTAAACTGCAAAGGAGAAGTAGAGATAAAAGGAGAGGTAGCAAACACGTTCCACTCAAACAAGGGAAACTACATAGGAATAGTATCCGAAAAAGGATTCGAAGTCCCAGTAATACTCAACGAAAGAAAAATCATCCCAGGAGACCAAGTAAAGATACTGGGAAGAGCATCAAAGTACAGAGAAGACTGCTTCCTCTTCCCAGACCAAGTAAAGATAAAGAAAAGAAGGTGAGGTAGAGTGCTTCAAGTACTATACCTAATCACGGGAACGCTCCTCGGAACCACCGCAGGACTACTCCCAGGACTACACACAAACAACATAGCGCCAGCCATCGTAGCCCTACCAATAATGAACCCAAACCTATTCATATTCACAGCAGCAACAGCATCAGCCTTCACAGTATCCTCCACAGTACCCTCAGTACTACTAGGAGCACCATCAGGAGAAAACATAGCTGTACTCCCAGGACACAAACTAACCAACCAAGGAAAAGGCATGACAGCGATACACCTAACGCTGAAAGGAACACTAACATCCATCATACTAACACCCATCATAGCAATCTACTTCACACTACTAGCACCCTCCCTCTACGGGCACCTAGCAAAGCTATTCCCAGTGATCCTAGTAACCATAACCCTCCTCGTGATCAATAAACCCCAGGCAGCACCAATAGCCATCCTATCCGCAGCACTAGGACTAACCACACTAAGCAACTCAACCATCATGCCCATGTTAACAGGATTCTTCGGAACAAGCACACTGATAGTAGCACTAGCCAAAGGAAAAAGAAAAACAATTCAAACAAAGAAGAATAAACCGAGAAAGAAAGGATGGCAAACAACCAGACCAGCAGTAGCATCAACAATAATCTCAACATTCATGGGAACAATACCAGCAGTATCAACAGCGGTAACAGCAGTAATCGGGAAAGCCCTCGGCAAAATGGATGAAGAAGAG
Organism: Candidatus Iainarchaeum sp.; assembly: GCA_003558235.1. Classification (GTDB taxonomy): domain Archaea; phylum B1Sed10-29; class B1Sed10-29; order B1Sed10-29; family B1Sed10-29; genus CSSED10-269. The sequence goes on along the minus strand of PWMI01000015.1, from coordinate 22,078 downwards.
TACCTATCATTCATAGGGGCAAGCAACACCACTTACATGACCATATCCTTCCTAACACTACTATACCTAGGAAAAACAAGGACAGGAACAACCGCAGCAATAGCAACAACACAGTTTCCATTCAACACGCTAATGACCATAGCGACACTAATGGCATCCGCATCAATAGCCTACGCAGTAGTAAAAACCTCAACACCCAAAATAATAAACTTCATGAACAGAAAAAACCACAAAAAAATCACCATAACCGCATTAATCTTCCTACTCACAGTAAACATACTCCTAACAAATATAACCGGGCTAGCAGTACTAGTAACAGCCACGGCAATAGGAATAGCCACCGTTAAACTAAGAGTATCAAGAATAAACTGCATGGCGAGCCTAACAATACCAACAGCGCTCCTACTCATCTAAAAATAAGTAGTAAAATAATAAGTAACAAACACAATAACTAAACAATGAAGATAAAACAAAGAACACTAACAGACATACTCAAAGTAGCAGAAGCATTCTACCCCTCAGAGATAGGAGGACTACTACTCGGAGACGAAGTAATAGACAACTACGTTCTAATACCCGGCAGATACACACCCAGAAGCGTCAGCGTAAAACTAAATCAACTACCAATATACGTAAAGAAAAAAGGAACATTTCACAGCCACCCATCAAGCAACGCGAGCCCCTCAAGAGCAGACGAAGCATTCTTCTCGAAGATGGGCAGGTACCACCTGATACTAGCCAAACCATACAACAAAGAATCAGTCAAAGCATACAACAATAGGGGAGAAGAAACAAAGTTGGAGATAGTGAATGAAGAATGAACCTATTATTCACAGTACTGGACGGAGCAGCGGGAAGACCACACCCAAAACTAAAGGGAAAAACACCTCTGAAAGCAGCAAACACACCAACACTAGACAAACTCGCTGAGAACTCACAGATAGGTCAAATGACCGTCGTACCGGAAATAGCACCGGAAAGCGACTCAGCAGTAATAGCTCTACTAGGATACGACCCAGAGAAAGTATACACAGGAAGAGGACCACTCGAAGCACTTGGAGCAGGAATGAAGTTCCAAAAAGGAAACCTAGCACTAAGATGCAACTTCGCGACACTAAAAGACGACGAAATACTCGACAGAAGAGTAGCAAGATCACTCACAGAAAAAGAAGCACAGCAACTACAGGAAACCATAAACAAAGAAGTAAAACTCACAGACGCAAACTTCACCTTCAAATCAACGCTAGCACACAGAGGAGCACTGGTGATAGAAAGCAAAGAAAAACTAGAACCACACATAACCAACACAGATCCAGCATACAGCAAAGAAGGACTAGTATCAGTAGCCAAAGAAACCTACGAACCAAAATTAATGAAGTGCAAACCCCTAAGGAAAGGATCAGAGAAATCAGCGCAACTAGTAAATGAATTCACCCAAAAAACAACCGAAGCCCTCAAAGAAACAGAAATAAACAAAGAAAGAAGAAAAAAAGGAATGCTCGAAGCTAACGCAGTACTCACACGAGACGCTGGAACAGAAAAACCTGGATTAAGAGATATAAACGAATTATACGGCGCAGAATGGACAATACTAGCGAACATGCCGCTTGAAATAGGCATAGCAAAAGCAGCAGGCATGAAAATCAAGAAAATAAACGAAGAACAAAACTACGATGAATGGGTAGAAAAAACAATACAAGCAATGAAAGAAACCAAGTGCCTCTACATCCACCTCAAAGGACCGGACCTCCCAGGACACGACGGAAAACCAATCGAGAAAAAACAGAAGATAGAGGAGATAGATAGAGAATACTACCAGAAACTACTCAGCAAGATAGATTCCAGTAAAACAATCATAGTAGTGACCTGCGACCACGCAACGCCATGCATCTTGAAAGCCCACAGCAGCGACCCGGTGCCCTTCATGATATCCCACTCAAACATGGGAAAAAACACAGCGAAGTTCAACGAAGATGACGCGGAAAAAAGCAAGATAAAACTAGAAAAAGGACACGAACTGATGCCACACATAAAAAAGATACACCAAGAACTGGAAGGAAACTAGATGACGGAGGAATGGGAAAAGTACTACAGAAGCCTAGAAGAAGTACCTAAAGGAATAGAGAGCCCAAGAGGATACGTTAAAAAACTAGCGAAAGAGATGAAGGAAGAAGGGAGAAAAAATATCCTGGACCTGGGCTGCGGATTCGGAAGACACCTCATATACCTAGTTGAACAAGGGTTTCAAGTTAAAGGCATAGACATATCGCAGAAAGCAGTTCAAATGACTCAGGAAAAACTGGGAGAAAAAGGACTGAAAGCAAACGTCGTTCAGGGAGACATGAAGGATCTGCCATTCGAAGACAAAGGGTTCGACGCGGTGCTAGCCATAACGGTAATAGGGCACGCGACCAAACCCGAGATAAGGCAAACAGTGAAAGAGATACACAGAGTACTGAAAGAAAGAGGACTATTCTTCGGAAACCTACCGGCGAAAGGGGATGCAAGGTACAACACAGGGGAAACAATAGAGAAAGGAGAAACATACAGAACAAGGGAACACGGGTTCGGCAGAGGCATAAAGGAGATACACAGTTTCTATACCGAAGAAGAAATAAGGGAACTCTTCAAAAACTTCTCAGAAATAGAAGTGAACCTATTCACACTCAAAAAAGGAGAGATACAGAGCTACGAAATAAAAGCAATAAAATAATCTAATCTTAATGACTAATCTCTACCGATCAATCGAAGAAAAAACTACTTGAAAGTATAGTAATACTCCCCCTTCTTCTTCTGTTCCATATCCTTCTGTGAACCCTTCTTGTTTATTCTAGGTCGCCCGGTCCTAGGTTCCCTCCTCATAGTGACACCCAGTCCCTTGAGGAACTCACTCATACCTGCCTTCCGACTTACAGGGGAATGTGCTCTTCCTTCCTTTCCCGGGGACCCTGTGAAACGCATCAAGCGATTCGAAGCGAGATCCTGGAACAGCAGATCATGATCAACAACCACTGTAGCTGTCTCCTTGTTCTCAGTGACTCTCCTAATCACCTTAGATACCTTGAACCTCTGTTCTATGTCCAGGAAAGCAGAGGGCTCATCCATCAGGCAGATGTCGCTCTCTTCAGCTAGGGAAATCACTATCGCCAACCTTTGTCTCTCTCCACCCGAAAGTTCATTTACTTTCTTCGAATAAAGATCCTCAACGAAGCTCTTCAACCGGGAATTGAACAGTTCCCTGTCGAAGTCTTTTCTTGTAGCTAAGAAGGTCTCAACGTCCATGCCTCCATCCTCAAAGGAAACGTACTGTGGCTTATAGGCTATCTTCGAACCCATCTCTATTTTATCACCATCTGTCTCGATCTCTCCAGCGAGTGCCTTCACGAAGGTCGATTTACCTATCGCGTTTTCACCTATTATCCCGATCACTTCAGTCTTCTTCAGATCCCCTTTCTCAGCAACCAACTTGAATTCAGGGTATGTTTTAGTGAATTCACCGTATGAAACTGAGTGTTCACCCTTGTACTGTGTCTTGGGAGGCCTTGTCTCAAAGTTTATCTGATAATCCCGTATCCTAACGTTCTCCTCATCCAGGAATCCATCCAGGAACTGGTTTATCCCTTTCCTACTGGATTTGAGTCCGGATAGTACTCCGTAGACACCTGGAACACCGTAAAGTATGTATATGTTGTCCGTTAGGTAATCCAGTATGGCTAAGTCATGTTCTACAACAATTACTCTGCTCTCCTGCCCTATCTCCCTTATCAACTCAGCTACCTTCATCCTTTGCTTTATATCGAGGTAACTGCTGGGTTCATCGATGAAGTAAAAATCAGCTTTCTTTATCAGGGTCGCACATATTGCTATCCTCTGCAGTTCTCCTCCCGACACCTCATTCAGTTTCTTTCCCCAACACTCTTGAAGGCTCAGTTTTTCCTTGTAGTAGCTCAAAGCATCTCCTTTTTCATTAACTCTCTCAAGAAGTTCAGAAACTCTACCAGAGTGTACTTTAGGTATCTTACTAACTGTCTGTGGTTTGTAAGCTGTTTTTATCTCTCCCCTTATTAATTTATCGAGGTAGTTATAGGTCTCTGTGCCCTTATAGTAAGATAAGACATTCTCCCAAGTCACTTCCTCGTTGTACTTTCCCATATTCGGCTTCATGGTACCTGAAAGTATCTTTATCAACGTTGATTTTCCAACACCATTCCTACCTATCAGTCCAACAACTCCCTCTCTAGGTGAAGGTAACCCATAGACCCTAAAAGCATTCATACCATACCGATGAACAGGTTCACCGGTCTCTTCAGGCTTATTAATTATGGTTATGGCGTCGAAAGGACACTTCCTGATGCATATTCCGCATCCGGTGCATCTTTCCTCCTTGATCTCAGCAACGTCCTCTTCTTCATTAAGAGTTATGCAATCCTTGTTCTGCCTGTTCACGGGGCAAAAATTGATGCACTCCAGACTACACTTTCCAGGGTGACACTTCTCTTTATCTACTACAGCTATTCGAGTCATTTAAAACTACATCCAGTAAAACTAACTTCCTCAGGGAATTGGCCTGTAACTAGAGCCAAAGCAGAAGCAAGCCTATGACGACCAAGAATACGCCCAGAAGTATTAGTCCTCCTTGAATGGTGACCACCAAAGCAGCTACCAGTCCAGGCATGCTCCATCCACCCTCCATGAAGAAGAAGTGAAGAATACCCAGAACCAGGAGAATTCCAACCACAAGGCTACCTACTCCAAATTTATCTACTTTCATTAAACTTCCTCCTAGATTACCATTAATTAATTGTGCTCCCAAGTATTTAATTCAGCCTGTATTTAAATATCTAAGGAAAAGGATGAAGCATGTTCATAGTTAAGAGAAGAGACAACGAAATCGTGTTGAGACCAGAGTCCAACGAAGACCTATGGCACCTTGAAAAGATAGTGAAGCAAGGGGATAAAGTGAGAGCCATCACCGAGAGAAAGAGAGAAGAAGCATCAGGGACCACCAGGGAAAAGATGAGGCTCACTTTGGAGATAGATAAAACCGAGTTTCACAAAGGATACAGAAAACTCAAGATACTTGGAACCATCCTGGAGGGACCAGAGGACCTTGTTTCACTCGGATCACACCACTCTTTCTACATCTCACCGTTCGAAACACTCACGATAATCAAGGAAAAATGGAGTAAACACGAGCTGGACAGATTGAAACAAGCTAAAGAAGAGTCCAAGCAACCCAAGATAACCGTGACCATCATGGATGAAAGGAAAGCAGAAGTATTCACGATAAAGCAGTATGGACTCGAGAAAAAAGGGGAAATGAGTTTACCTGGAAGAGGGAAGTACGCGGAAACGGAAGGGATAGAAGAAAGCTACAAACAAGTGCTCCAGATAATGAAAAGAACGGAGAAAGACAAGTACGTGGTAGCGGGACCAGGCTTCGAAGGAGACAACTTCATGAAGTACCTGGAAAAAGAAGACCCAAAGATGAAGAAAAAGGTATCCAGAGTTAAAACGAACAACATAGGGCAGAACGGGGTCTACGAAATCATAAGAGAAGGAAAGATAGATAAAATACTGCTAAAATCAAGGCTGAAAAGAGAAACAAAAGCTATAGATGAATTGATAAGGCAGATAGCATCCGAAGAAGGCAACGCAACCTATGGAAGAGATGAAGTAGAGAAAGCGATAGGTTACGGAGCAGTAGAAAAACTGGTCGTCCTGGATGAAGAACTATTTAAGAACGAAGAAAAAGTGAACAAGATGATGGAGAAAACGGAACAGAAGAAAGGAAAAACGATAGTGGTATCAAAAGAAAATCCCGAGTCCCAGAAACTAAGATCACTCGGAGGAATAGGAGCTATCCTCAGATATAAAGTGAACTAAAAGATTCACTTAGACTTGAGAACAAGGTAAGCGATCAGGGACTCCAACTGAATCCTTTCATTCGCACCCTGCGTCAAACGATAGTTATACTCACCGATTCGGTCTATCAGATCAACCTTAAGTTCACCCGGTATCCCATCGTGCCTTATTATCTCCCCATACATCTGAATCAAAACATCCTCCCCGCTCATACCATACTTATAGAGAAGATCATCCATCTTGGACCTGGCCTTCTCAAACTTTCCCTTTAAACCAAGGTTTATCAGATCCCTGGCTTCTTCAGGACGAGCTCTTGAAGAAACCTTGTAGATATCCTCCTCGGTTATCTTCTCATCCAGCGTACTGGCCGTTTGAAGGTAGTTAATCGATTTACGCATATCACCCTGCGAAGTGTAGACCAGGGCATCGTAAGCTCCTTCGGCCACATCCAGATCTTCCTCCTCAACTATGTGCTTCAACCTGCTTTTAACCTGATCCTCACTAAGTGGATTGAACCTGAAGAGAGCGCACCTTGATTGAATAGGGTCGATCAACTTACTACCATAGTTACCGGTTAAAATAAAACGCGTGCTCTCAGAATAAGTCTCCATAGTTCTCCTAAGGGCATTCTGAGCATCTGAAGTGAGTGAATCAGACTCATCCAAAAATATTATCTTGAAACCAAGTCCCCCGTAAGGCTTAGTGGCTGCAAAGTCCTTTATCTTCCCCCTGATGATGTCTATGCCTCTCTCATCACTCGCATTAAGCTCCAGGAAGTTCTCCGAAAAGTACTCCCCAAATAACTCTCTACCCATCGCGAGGGAAGCAGCGGTCTTTCCAGTTCCAGCGGGACCAGTGAAAAGAAGATTAGGCATGTTACCCTTTTTAACATAGGCTTTCAACCTACTAACTATCTCAACGTGTCCAATAACCTCATTCAGATTTTTCGGCCTGTACTTTTCCGTCCAAGGGAGCTCAATACCCATTAAAATCACTGTTCCTAAACATATATCTCACGGGCAAACCCGTAGCCCGTAATCATTAATAACTTCAGTGTTTAATAAAATAACCGGTCAACCAAAAGTGAGAAAAATGAACATAGGCACAGCGATGATCATCGCATCTGGATTAATACTCGGCTACATATTCCCAGACATACTGAACAAATGTGGACTTGAAGAAAAAATAAGCTACTCTTACATCGCGGTAGTGCTACTACCCTTCCTCACAGTAGTAGCATACGCAGCCATGCCAATATGGAGGAACTGGGAACTAAGCATAATGGGAATACAGGGCTTCACAGACTCAGTTTTCCTATGGTTCTCGGTACTACTACTAGCAGGTGGCGCCCTAAGAATAGCACAACACTACATAAAGTCCAGGAAGTAAACTAATTTTCAATCAAAGGTGAAGAAATGAAGATAGCTGTAGACACCTACGGATGCACACACAACCAAGCGGACGGGGAACTCATATCAAACCAAATAAAGAAAATAAAGAACGCTGAAGAGTCCAACGTAGAAGAAAGCGACATAGTCATCCTGAACACCTGCGCAGTGAAGAACAAAACCCAATCAAGAATGCTCTCAAAGATAAAGCAATACAGAGAACAAGGAAAAAAAGTACTCGTAGCAGGATGCCTCCCCAGAGTCAACACGGAGATACTGGAGGAACTACAAGCACCCATGGTAGACATTAACTCCATAGAAAAGATCCCGAAAGCAATAATGGAGATACAGAAAGGGAAGAAACCAGTTCACTTCAGCGAAAAACACTTAAACAAACTCAGAATGGATCAAAACGAAACCAAAAACACTAAAAAAACCTATGGCATAGTACCCATAGCGGAAGGGTGCCTGGGAAACTGCAGTTACTGTGGAGTAAAAAACTCAAGGGGAAACCTAACCAGCTACCCCGAAAAAGACATCCTAAAAGAAGCTAAGAGACACCTAGCAGAAGGAAAGAAAGAGATATACATAACAGCGGAAGACACAGGTTGCTACGGAAAAGACCTGGAAGAAAAAACTAACCTACCCAGATTGATACAAGCACTAGCGAACCTCGAAGGAGAGTTCAAAGTAAGAGTAGGGATGATGAACCCTGAACACACCCTACAGATCAAAGAAGAACTAACAAAAGCACTTCAAAACGAGAAGATATACAAGTTCCTCCACATCCCAGTTCAATCAGGATCAAACAAGGTCCTGAAGGACATGAACAGAAGATACACAGTACAAAAGTTCCTAGAACTAGTGAATTACCTTAAAAAAGAAGTGAAAGACATAAACCTAGCAACTGACATAATCGTCGGGTACCCAACCGAAAGAAAAGAACACTTCCAAGAGACCATTGAACTAATAAAAAACACGGAGCTGGACATAGTGAACATATCCAGGTTCCACCCAAGACCAAACACCGTGGGAAACACCCTAAAACAACTTACCAGCCAAACACTCAAAGAAAGATCGATAGAACTAACGAAACAAGTCAAAGAGATAAGTAAAAACAAAAACAAGCAGTACCTAGGCAAAACAATGGAGACACTAGTAACTGAAACAGACGAAGAAAACTCCTTCGGCAGGACCAACAACTACAAGAAAGTCAAACTCGAAAAAACAAACAGAGACAAAGTAAAAGTAAAGATAACAAACGCCAGCTCCAGAGGACTAACAGGAAAACAAATAAATACCTAAAAAACGTGTAATAAACAATGTACAGAGAAATTAGAAAAACCACAGAAAAATACACGAAGAACCTAGACATAGTAACACTCTTCGGAACATTCATCCTACTAACACTACTACTCATGCCGATAGTATCGAGTTTCACATCCGTGGGAACAGGATTCATTCGATTCACATCCATCTACGCAGACATGACGCTCGCGGAACTACTACTACTCTTCTCAGTATCCATAATCTCAATAGCACTAATAAGCATCTTCCTATCAGGACTAATATCAATAGTCAAGCTACAAGAAACCCTCGACCACGTCACGTACTCCAAAGTCATGAGCACCTTCAAAAAATACGTGACCAAGATATTCCTCTACCTAACGATAGTCACAGCACTTTCAATAGCAGTAGGGACCACCATGACCTACCTGAACGCACCCGCGGACCTAATACACATAGCGATACTGATAATATGGCTATTATTCATATTCACCCCACAAGTAGCAGTAATAGAAAACTTCGGGGTACTAGGATCAATGAAGGACGCATTAAAGTTCATAAGAATGTACCCAATCGCGCTAGTAGGATACATCGGGCTAGGAGTAATAATGATGGTCATACTAGTCTTCCTAGAAGCACTGCTCGGGCAGTACTTCATATGGGAACACAAACTGGTCTCATTGATACTAGTATCACTCATAGTCCTACCAATACTCCAAATATTTGCAACCGAACTATACCTAAAGAGATACCCATTATCGGGACTATGAAAAAATACAAGTAACAAAAAAAAACAGAAAGATGCTTTCATCTTTTTATACTTGTATCGAAATAAGGAATAACCATGGATCTAGTCATAGCAGAGAAAAACAACGCAGCAAAGAGAATAGCCGAAATACTCGGAAAACCCAAGCAAGTCAAAAAAGGAAGAATAACCTGCTACGAACTAGATGACAAAGTAGTAGTACCACTAAGAGGCCACGTCAAGGACCTCGACTTTCCCACGAAGTACAACAACTGGAGAGGAACCAAGCTACAGGACCTAATCAACGCACCCATAAACTACAACGAAACAAGGCGATCGATAAGCAACGCAGTAAAACACTACGCCGAAAAATCAGATGAACTCCACATAGCAACGGACTACGATAGAGAAGGAGAATCCATAGGGAAAGAAGCAATAGAGATAGCCCAAAAAAAGAACCCAACCATACCGATAAAAAGAGCAAAGTTCAGCTCACTCACGGAAGAAGACGTCAAAGAAGCATTCAGCGACCTCAAGGAATTCGACTGGAACCTCGCAGAATCAGCCGACGCAAGAAGAGAAATAGACCTAGCATGGGGAGCAGTACTCACAAGATACCTCTCATTAACATCAGGAAGACTAGGAAAAGCATACCTAAGCGCAGGAAGAGTCCAAACACCCACACTAGCAGAAATAGTCGACAGAGAAAAAGAAAGAAAAGCATTCAAACCCAAAACATACTGGAAACTCTGGATAGATTATCAAAAAGACAAAAAAAAGTACAAAGCATTCTACGAAAAATCAAAAGTATTCAACGAAGAAGAAGCCAAAAAACTAGAAAAACTCAAAGCAAACAAAGCAACCGTGAAAAAAGTCAGAAAAAGCAAGTACTCAAGAAAACCACCAACACCCTTCGACACAACAGCGTTCCTAAGAGAAGCAAGCAACATCGGATTCACACCCTCATCAGCACTATCAACAGCCGAATCACTATACCAAGAAGGAATAATAAGTTACCCAAGAACAGACAACACCCAGTACCCCAAAAACTTAAAACTAAGAAAGATAGTCGAAGAACTCAGCCACGTAGACCAACTACAGGAACACGCGGAGAAAATACTGAAAAAGAAAACACTCAAACCAACCAAAGGAAAGAAAAAGACAACCGACCACCCACCCATACACCCAGTCAAAAGACCAACCAAGAAACTGAACAACTACCAATGGAAAGTATACAAACTCATAGCGGACAGGTTCCTAGCAACACTCAGCGAAAACTCCACAATACAAAGCATAAAAGTCCAGATGGACTACGAGGGACACAACTACGAAGGAAAAGGCAAAAAGATACTAAAAGAAGGGTGGGAAGCAATATACCAATACAAAAGAACAAGAGAAGTACCTATACCTGAAGTGAAAGAAGAAGAACAAGTAAAAGTAGTCGATACAGGCTCAGAGGAAAAACAAACACAACCAAGGCCCAGATACACACCAAGTCAACTCATAAAGTACATGCAGGACTTCGGGCTCGGAACAAAGTCCACCAGACCCGCAATAATACAGAAACTCAGAAAAAGAAACTACATAACGAAAAACCAAGGATACGAACCAACTGAAATGGCCATATCAGTCATAGAAACACTAGAAAAACACGCAGAAGAGATAACACAACCCAAAATGACCTCTCAACTTGAGAAAGAAATGGAAAAAGTAAGCCAAGGCAAAAAAACAAAGCAAGAAGTAGTCGAAGACTCAAAGAAAATGCTCAAAGAGATAGTCGAAAAACTAGAAAAACACGAAGACCAAGTACAAAAACAACTCAGAAAAGCAGTCACAAGAGACAAATACCTAGGCAAATGCCCCCAGTGCGGAGAGGAACTAGTCAAAAGACGAAGCAGAAGAGGAAAAAGATTCGTAGGGTGCGGAGGATACCCCAAGTGCACAAACACCTATCCACTACCACCCAAAGGAAAAGTAGTACCACTAGATGAAAACTGCGAGGAATGCGGCTCCCCCAGAATAAAGATGATAAAATACAGAGGAAGAAACTACGAAATGTGCCTTAAGGTAGAGTGTCCTACTAAAGATTCTTGGGGTAAATCCTCAGAGAGTAATTAGTTAAAAGTTGACTTTAAGTTTTTTGTCAAGTTTATTTAATTCGTCTTTATCGAATGGTTTCCAGTAGGGACCGTAACTAAAGAAGTTTTTAAGAAATTTTATCAGCACCTGGCTACTTAAATAATATACCTCCTCTCTTAGTTCCTTTACCTCAATTCCAAAAGTGTTTTCTATTTTTTTCATAGTATCCTTTGAATGTCCGGTTTTCCGGAGTCTAACTTCACAATCATAAGGGCGCAGATGGTATGCTAGATTAATCACGTTATCAGTTACTTTTATGGGTAAGTTAACTAAATTTGAAGTAAGACCTCGTCCGCTTAGGCCCCAAGATATGTTTTTCTGCGAGAGAAGTTTTAGTAATTCCTTCTTTTTAACTCCTAAAAGACCATAAAGATTTATAAGCGGTTCGAACTGTATCCCACATCCCTTTTCCCAGTAAAAAGTTTGGGAAGAACCCAATTTAAGTTTATTAGAAAGCTCTTGTTGAGTTAAACCAAGTTCCTTGCGTATTTCTCTAATATCTTCCTTAATGCCATAAACTCTTAAATTTTTAATATAATTTAAATCAAAGAATTTGTTGTCTATAAGCTTTTCTGGGTTAATTCCTTTGAATTGAGTTTCTTTAGGCCCTTTTGCTAGTTGTTTCAAGAGGATTCTTCTTTTCCTTGGATGGGAAAAACCAATTTTCCTTCCAAATTGAGCAAAAGATTTGCTATAAATCCTTAAATTTCGTGGTTTACTGATTTTAGAAGTTATATCGAGTTTTTTAAAATCTGCTTGACATTGATTTAATACTTTTGAAGTAGCAGAAGATAAAGACGCTTTCATTGACTCATTGCTACAGTGCCCATCAGCATCGAACATACCTCTCCAGAAGTGTTTATAGAGTTTTTCAGGATTTTTGGACAATTTAAAAATTTTTGGTTTCTCTATTTTATTCTTCTTTTTACCATAAGGGAGGGAGAACCAAAAATTTACAAAACGTTCAAACCAAGTATTACTTACCCAGAGCTCTACTTTATTCTCTCTCTGCCGAGGGTTATTATCTGTGAATTCAATATTATACATTCTATTAATTAAGGAGGAGAGCTCTCCTAACCATTGTTGTGAGTAAATTAGTTCTTCTTTTTTACCTCCGTCTACTATAACCCAATATTCATTAGTGCTGAAACCTCCATCCCCAAAAGCACATCCAATGAAGTATGCTTGCTCTTTTGTTAAAAGCTTTGAGAGGGTTTTGGGTGGGATAAATTTATTTTTATGGGTAGAGTCAGTGAAGTAATTTACAGATTTTAGGAGATCACTTAAAATTTCTTTATCTTCGTCATAGAGTCTACTGATAACCCGTAGAATAAACAAAGGCCATATTTCATTTTTAGTCCAAGTCCTAACTGATCTTGATAATATTTCTTTTTCTGAGTAACACTTCATATCCTCTCTGAGTTTTCTGAAGTTTTTAGAGTTGTAAGATGATGGGAGATATTCCTTAATTTTATCAGGAGATATGCTGCAGAAACAATGAGATCCCAGAGTTTTTTCAAAGTCAAATGATTTCACCAAGGATGAGTAGAGGTTCAATTTTTTCCCTTCCAGAAGAAGGGGAAATTTTTCCTTTAGAAGTTGGTTTGCAGTTACCATTGTCTTATAGCTATCTTCTCCAAGTAACAGAGGATCCTTCTGGAAGTTAAGAGGCTCCATAGATATTCTAGAGTATTCCAGTATTTAACATTGACCATAATACAAAACTAAAGAGGAATGTGGGATGAGGGGTATTTATCCTCCTAACTACAATGTATTAAAGGGGTAGGATAAAGAAGATTGATAAGGTGACCAAATGAAAGTTGAGATAGATCCAAGGCAAAAGATCACCAAAAACGCAGCCAAGTACTACGAGAAAAGCAAGAAGTACAAAAACAAGATAGAAGGAGCCAAACAAGCAATAGAAGAAACCAAGAAACAGATAAAGAAGATAAAAGAAAAAGGCATACAAGAAGAAAAAGAACCGAAGATGCTCAAAAAAACATCAGGATGGTACACCAAGTACAGATGGTGCAAAACAACCAACGATTACCTGGTAATAGCAGGAAAAAACGCGGAACAGAACGAAAAAGTAGTCAAAAACCACCTGGAAAAAAACGACCTATACTTCCACACACTCATGCCAGGAGCACCCAGCACCATACTGAAAAACGGGAAAGAAGCACCAGAAGAAGACAAAAAACAAGCAGCAACCTTCGCAGCCAGCTACTCCTCAGCATGGAAAAAAGGACTAGGAATAGCCGAAGTCTACCACGTGGAACCAGAACAAGTTAAAACCAGCGCAAAATCAGGCGAATACCTACCAACAGGATCATTCAGAATAGAAGGAAAAAAGAACTTCCATAAAAACACCGAGCTAAACATCGCACTAACCCTAATCAAAGGAAAACTACAAGCAGCGCCCGAAGAAGCAATCAAAAGCAAGACCAAGGACTACGTGCTACTGAAACCCGGCAACACAGAAAAAAACAAGGCAAGCAAACTCATCAAAAGCATACTGGAAAAAAAGTTCAACGTAAAACTAGACACAAACTGGGTACTCGAAAAAATGCCTCCAAATGGATGTAGAATAGTGAAACAAACAAATCAAAAACCATCGTAACCCTCAACAGGTTTCAAACCAGTATGCTCAATCCTAAACAAAGCACTCTCACCCTCTTTCTTAAAAAGATGCTTCCTCAAAACACACCTACGATCCCCACCATCCTTCTCCAGTTGAACGATGACCTTAGAACCATACTTCAAGATATCTCCCCCAACAGGAATAACACCACCGTCCTCTGAATTAAAATCAGAGTAAACCTGGTTAGTGACCAACACTGGGATCTCCTTAGACTCAGCCAACCTACCAAGAACCTTTATCTGCCTACCCAACTCCCTATTCGTCTCCCTAAAATCGCCCTCACTCAACTCAGGTCTATAAAGAGAAGTCAACGAATCAACTATTATCAAATTAACATCAACGTTCTCCAAATCATCAATAACCTCGTTCTGCTCAGAGAAATCAGTCACCCTGAACAAGTACACCTCATTCAAAAAATCATCAGAACGCTCACCAGTCAATTGATCAAGCCTCCTACGCGAAAAACCTCCCTCCGTATCAACGAAAGCAACCTTTCGACCGGACTTAACCGCATTAATCAAAACCTGAAGACAAAGATTCGTCTTACCAGTCCCGGAAGAACCATAAACCTGATTAATCCTCTTCGAAACCAATCCACCACCAAGCAACGAATCAATAGATTCACATCCAGTAGGAAGCATAATCACCACAAAGATTATGGGAACCAAAATATAAAACAGAATCGGAACAAACCAAAGGAAAAAAAGATAAAAAACATTTAAAAGAGAAGAAGAAGTAATATACTACACGAAGTACTTCTTCAAAACCCAACCACGAAAAAGGTGTAAAGATGCCAGCAGAACTAAAAGTAGCAGAAGGATACGGATCCGACCTGGGAAAAGGAATAATCCGCATGGACACAGCCACAAGGAGAGAACTCGGCGTATCCAGCGGAGACATAGTAAAAGTAGTCGGAGAAAGAGAAACAGGAGCAAAAGTATGGCAAAGCTACCCACAAGACGAAGACAGAAAAGTAGTGAGAATGGACGGGATAATAAGACAGAACGCAGGGGCAGGAGTAGGAGACAAAGTCAGAGTAGAAAAACTCGATGATATAAAACCAACAAAAAGCTTCGCACTAGCCAGAACCAAGAGAACCAAAGACATACGATTCGGAGGAAACTGGAAAGACTTCATAAGAAAAAACCTAGTCGGAAAACCAATATCAGAACAAGACAAAGTATACATAACGTACCTCGCTCAACCACTACCCTTCCAAGCAGTAGAAGTAAAACCAAAAGGCATAACCAAAGTCACAGCAGACACCGAAGTCAAGATACTAAAAGAAACGATAGAAGAACTTGAAGAAAGACCATCAGTAACCTACGAAGACATAGGAGGAATGAAAGAACAGATAAGAAAAGTAAGGGAAATGGTCGAGTTACCCCTAAAACACCCTGAACTATTCAAAAAGATAGGGATAGATCCACCAAAAGGAGTACTACTCTACGGGCCCCCCGGAACAGGAAAAACACTACTAGCAAAAGCAGTAGCAAACGAATCAGACGCATACTTCACAACCATACAAGGACCAGAGATAGTTTCAAAGTTCGTTGGAGAAGCAGAAGGAAAACTAAGACAGATATTCAAAGACGCGAAGAAAAACGCTCCAGCAATAATATTCATAGATGAAATAGACGCGATAGCCCCAAAAAGAGATGAAGTAGTGGGAGAAGTAGAAAAAAGAATAGTAGCGCAACTACTATCACTCATGGACGGAATGGAATCACGTGGAGACGTAATAGTTATAGGAGCAACAAACAGAGTCAACTCAATAGACCCCGCGCTAAGAAGAGCAGGCAGATTCGACAGAGAAGTAGAACTAGGGATACCAAGCGAAGATGAAAGAAAAGAAATACTTCAAATACACATAACAGGAATGCCCCTAGGAGAAAAAGTAGACATAGGTAAACTAGCAAACAGAACCCACGGATACGTTGGAGCAGACCTAGAAGCACTCGCAAGAGAAGCAGCCATGAAGACCCTCCGAAGAATATCCCCCAAGATAGACATGGAAGAAGAAAAACTACCCATGGAGATACTAAAAGACCTAAAAGTAACCAAAGAAGACTTTGAAGAAGCATACAAAGAAGTACAACCCTCCGCGATGAGAGAAGTATTCGTGGAAAAACCAAACGTAAGATGGGAAGACATAGGAGGCCTAGAAGAAGTCAAAGAAAACATAAAAGAAGCAGTAGAATGGCCACTCAAGTACGCAAAACAGTTCGACAAACTAGGCATAAAGCCACCAAAAGGAATCTTCATATACGGACCCCCCGGAACAGGAAAAACACTACTAGCAAAAGCAGTAGCAAGAGAAAGCGAATCAAACTTCATACTAGTAAACGGACCCGAACTACTATCCAAATGGGTAGGAGAAAGCGAAAAAGGAATGAGGGAAATATTCAGAAAAGCAAGACAATCAGCACCCTGCGTGATATTCTTCGATGAAGTGGACTCACTAGCACCACAAAGAGGAAGAACAACAGGATCACACGTAACCGAGTCAATAGTAAACCAACTACTAACAGAGATGGATGGACTCGAAGAACTCAAAGAAGTCATAGTGATAGGAGCAACGAACAGACCAGACATGGTCGACCCAGCACTACTAAGACCAGGGCGATTCGACAGACTAGTAAAAACACAAAAACCAAGCAAACAAACAAGAAAAAAGATACTAGAAGTACACACACGAAAAACACCCCTATCAAAAGAAGTAAACATCGATGAAATCGCTACAAAAACACAAGACTACTCAGGAGCAGACCTAGAAGCATTAGTAAGAGAAGCAGCGATGAACGCATTAAGAAAAAACAAGGAAGTAGAACAAGTGACCAAAGAAAACTTCGAAGAAGCATTAAAACAAGTCAAACCAAGCCTAAAAGACGTCAGCGGAGAAGAGTACCAAAAATTCGAAGAAGGATCCCAAAGCGTAAGCTACGTCTAAACAAAAAATCAATCAACTCCTTTTAAATACCCCTAAAAACCAAACATACTGACAGGGAAAAAGAAATTAAAGTAAACCAACGAAAAGAACATGACCCCCCACACCAAGGGATTCCAACTAAGCACCTTACTCCCATCCAAAGGAGGAAAAGGCAGTAAATTAAACAAAGCAAGGAAGAAATTAATCTGAAAACCAAACAAAGCAATGAAACCAAGCAAACTCAACGAACCAACATTAAGAAAAATCAAAAGAAATGCAACACCAAGAATAACGTTCATCAAAGGACCCGACAAACTAATCAAACCATTCTCCCTAATACTCAAAAAACGCTTATGTATATAAACAGCCCCCGGAGCAGCAAAAATAAATGGAGTGAACATCGCGAAAGCCAAAGCAAGCAACAAACCAGGCATCCAGGCCCTATAAACGGTTCTACAACCCAATTTCTCAGCCACAAGTTTATGTCCAACCTCGTGAATAAAGAAACCCAGCCCAACAGCTAAAAAAACAACCATCAAACCAGTTCCAGCATCAAGTGACCCTAAAAGACCAATCCCACGCCTGGAAAAAAGAATCCAGAAAGCCAAAGTTATGGTCACGATGGATATAAACAAGTGAATTAACTCAGTCCTACCAAAACGCATACATACTGTAGGTAGTACTCCGTTAAAAAACTAACTAGAAACAACTAGATTTCACGCATCCAAATAGAAGAAATAACGTAAAAAACCCAAAAACAAAGTAAACATGAAAAAAGGATTTCTAGCCACAGCGATACTATTAACAGCGATATCCACAACCTACTACGCACTACAGATACAAGAAACCCTGAACAGACACAACAGACTCATAAAAAATCACGTGCAACTCAACCAAGAAACACAGGAAACAAAGTACAGACTAAACCAAGGATTCAGAGACACAATCAAAAACTCCATGAAAAAAACAACCAACAAAGACCCAATAGTGAGAGAACAATTAGCATGCGAAGAACTACTGAACTGGCTTCAAGAACACAACAACAAAAACACAAAGGTAACGTTGAAAGCAGGGCACCTAGATCCTGTCACCTACCAAAAAAGTGAAAACACGGGGAAAGCAACCCTAAACATCGCTGAACACCTAAAGAAAGACCCAGCCAAAGCACTAGGAGCAAAAAAGCCAGAAGCCACCCTCTGCATCAACTACCTCTCAATAAAAGGAAAAAAAGCAACAGTAAGAAACAATGGATACATCGATTACACCGAAAACCCCGAAGAAATACTAGGAGAACCCTCATTCATATTTAAACAGAGAACAGGAAAAAGAACACAACTAGTGATCATACCGAGCAACACCAAAATAGAAACCAGGGAGGGAACCAAATGAAAAAAGCCCAGGTCACCCTCGAGTTCCTACTGGCAGTAACCGCATACTCACTACTAATCCTCGCAGCACTTCAATCACAAAACCAAACAAGACAACAGTTCAAAACAACCCTAGAAAGAATCAGAACATACGAAAAGATAGACAAAACAGCACAAAGATGCAGCTACATGTACATACACGGAAGATCTATCCAAACCAACGAAACACTCACCCTCCCAACCAAGATAGAAAAAAACAGGTTAACACTCGAAGAAGGCGAAGCAAAAGCCAAATCCACAACAATAGCCCCCGAAGCAACAGCGAGCCACGAAGGATTAGTATGCGCATCCCTAAAACCATGGTACTCCAAAAAGGACAGATAGGCACGATGGACGCAACCATCGCGACCATAATGGTGATAGCCACAATGACCACCACCCTCAGCTACTCAATGATACTAATCAACCACTCAAAAAACACGCATACCCAGCTCCAGAAAGACAGGGCACTATACGAAGCCACGGAAATACTAATAACAACACAAGGAGCCCCCACGGATTGGCACGAAAAAGAAAGAGACATAGAAAGAATCGGACTAGCAAAATACAGTCAAAAAACCGTGCAAAACCACCACCTAGACCCAGAAAAAGTAATGCAGCTAGAAGAGATGACCCTAGATCAAATAAACCAAAAACTAGGGGTTGGACACGATCTAAGCCACCTAAAAATAGAATCAATAGATAACCACAAAGTACTCGAGAAAAAGATTCAGAAAACCAAAGACCAAACGGAAAGAAAAATAAAAAGAATAGCACTACTCGAAGGAAAAATCCACACAATCAAAGCAGGTGTAATCGAATGAAGAAAGATCACAAACCAAGGAAAGGATTCGCACTAGGAACAGAGGCAGCGATCTGCCTAATACTACTAACAGCATTCATCACCACCGTGGAAACCAATCGACCAAACACAGAGACAACAAACCTAAACACCGAGCTCCTACAGCAACAAGCCCAAGACATAGTCGAAACATGCATAAAAAACAATACTCCAAAGCAAAACTGCTTCAGCAAAATACAGAAAATAAACCCCAACCTAGAACTCAACCCAAAAGGAAAGATAGCGATCACCAGGAGAATAAGAGGACAAGAAAAAAACATAACCTTCAGAAGCAGCATCACCCAACAAAACAAACAGAAACAGTATCCCCAACACTAAAAAAACCCTCATCAACACCACAAAACTCGCTCCAACCAACAGAAAAATTCAAAGAAGAATTTGAGCAACCAACAACCAAATTATCACCCACAACCACTATGGAAACAGGGTAATTCAAAGAAAAAGAGTAACAAGAAGAACCCAAAAGAGACAACCTCTCACAATTAACTGAAAGATCCTGAGCCAAACGCTCAAGATAAACCACCCTAGCAACATCACTCGAAGCACCCCTAGCATTACTAATAACAGGCAGAACAAACAAAAACATAGAAACAGAGACCCCGAAAACCAGCAGATACTCAAGAGAAACCTGGCCACGCATCATCCAAAAAACCCCTGAATAAACTCAACTCCACTTACCGATATCAATCTGACTCTGAAGAGCCCTATCCATCTCCTTCCTAAGACGATCCCTCGCCCTCCTGGAAAAAGTATCCAAACTACCTATGAATATCACAGCCACAGCAAGCAAAGCAGCCAAAACAATTATCAACTCAGCTGAAATCTGCGCCCTATCCTCCAAAAAATCACCCCGTTATATTCCCAATTTCCTCCAAAAGCTTACTGGTGGACTCATTAAGTTTCTCAGCAGCCTGACCAGAAGTAGAAGACAAACTCTGAATCAACAAAAGAGCAAAACCAACCACCGCAGCCATCAATATCAACAACTCAGCTGAAATCTGTGCACAATCATCCATACAAAAACTCTAATCAACATCGAAGAAAACCTTTTTTCCCCAACAACAAGTTAATCAAAGTTAATTAACAAAACTAATTAAACACCAAATACAAAATAAACACACCGAAAAAAAGGAGACCAAAATGAGCCTATTCAAAAAGAAAACAGAAGAAAAACAATCCAGCAAAGAGATGCGTGAAATAGTACTAGACATGCTCATCAAAGGAGAAGAAAAACAAGAAATACTCAAAAACCTGGAAGAACTCGGTCTAAAAAAACAAGAAGCCGAAGGAACCTTGAAAAAAGCTGAACAAGGATACGAAGACTTCATAAAATCAAGACTAACGATAGAAACAAGGAAAGCATTCCAAGAAAACAAAGAGGAATTAATGGAAAGAATAGACGCCAAGATAGACAAAGTAAAGAAAGAGATCAAGATAAAAAGAGACCTACAACTTTCAAGCCAAAGAGACTACATAGACAAAGAAATAAAAGAACTAAGAAACAAAATAGAGGCACTCGAAAGACAGTTCTTCGACCTAAGAGCAGAAGTAAAGAAATAAGCAATAAAATTTATAAATTCAAAGACCTAAATTAATGGTGCAAACATGAATCAAGAAAAGAGAAACGAGAACATGGAAATAAACACTCTTGAAAGAAAAAAACAGGAGAAGATGGCTCTCTCAAACAAACTCAAAAAAGAGATAAATGCACTGAAAGAGAAGAGAGACGAAGAAAACAAATCAGTCTCAAGACACAAAGCACTAAGACAACAAAAAAACCAGGAAAAAGACAGCAAAAAGAGTAGGCTAGAACAAGTCCAAAAAGAACTAGCTAAAGTTCAAGGGGAACTGGAAAAATCATACGAGGCATACAAAAAAGAACACAATCAAGTTTACTGGAAGTACCAAACAGAACCAGTATCCAGGAAAGAAGAAGAAAGAATACTCGAAAAACTCGAAGAACTGGAAAAGAAAAAAGAAGACGCAAAGAAGATATCAATACTCAAGAAAGAACAAAAAGACCTCAAGAAAGAAGTTCGACAAATCACAACCGAAGCCAACATACACCACAAAATAGTGACACAAAGAGCAGACAGAAGCGAAAAGTACCACCAAGAAATGATAAAGACATACAACCAAATAGATGAACTCGAAGAAGAAATAGATCAACTAAAAGAAAAAATAAGCAAAGTAAGAAGCAAAAACAAAGCCAAAAAGACGGTTAGAGCAACCGAAAGAGACCAGATGGCTGAAAAATCACTTGAAAAATTCAGGGAACAAGGGAAAATAACGCTAGGAGCAATAGCAAGAAACGAGTAGGAGAAAAAAAATGGCGATAAAAAGAGCACCATCGGACGAAGAAATAGCCTACAGGCTAGTAGAGCTATACGTTAGCGAGATATCCAGAGGCCCAGAAAGAAGAAAGATGGGATTAGATACCATCATAAACGCATACTACTACGCACTAGCGAGACTAAAGAAAAAGAAGGAAATAGCAATCTTCGAAACAGCCCTCAAAGAAGAAGAAAAAGCAGCGGAAGAACTAGGCTACCCATTCCCAATTGGATCAGAGGAAATGCCATTCGAAAAAGAACTCAGAAAAGCAGCCGCAGAAGCAAAGAAAGAACTAGAGAAAGACACTAAGTAAGTATCTTCACAACATCACCATGCTTCAACTCCGATTCTTTACCCAATTTTTTATCTGTCCTAGCATCGATGGCGCCCTTAAAAGACTCACCAATATCAGAGTGAACAGCAAAAGCTAAATCTATAGCTCTAGATCCCTCCTTAACCAAGTAAGCATCAGGAAGAACCCT
>PWMI01000080.1 GCA_003558235.1 Candidatus Iainarchaeum sp. | reverse complement strand
TATAAAGGCAGTACTCAACTCATGGAGTAATTTAAGGCATCCCCTTTCGGCAAGGATTGATTAAAGAGCAAAATTAAGCGATACAGAGTTTTAGGAGTTGACTTCTAAGGGGATCCGATACCTTCCAGGATTGATAAAACAGCTACTGCCAACCGGGGCAATCATTCCTTTTTCACTATTCTTAAAAGCTCTTTAAGGTCATCCACCTTATCGGGGTACGCAAGCCTTTCGTATGAAAAGATCAGGTTGAGCAGCAGGCGCTGAATCACTTCTATATTGCTGCAGGGAAGGTAAAAGGATTTACGAACAAGCAATTTTTGCTCTTTTACATACAGGTCAATATCCTTTTTCCCAAGAACAGCCCCTTTGTTGTAGGGATTGATATAAAACAGCACTACCGGTTCCTCACTGCTGTTTTCGTCAACAGGGTTTAGGGTATAGGCAAGCAGAAATATCTTCGGCAGGTTAACACCATAGATATTCATATTAAGTTTTCTTGCAATAACAGCATATAATATTGCAAGGGAAATGGGGTTGCCCTTTTTGCTCTCCATCACAAGATTGATGTAGGAGTTTTGAGGAGCGTAGAAGTTGAGGTTGTTACGTGTGAATTTATGGACTTTATAGAAAAAATGGTTCAGGATCCTTGTCTTTTCCAGGGCTGTAAGGTTTTCGTTTAGCTCCAGCCATACATCCCTGGTAATCTCTTCAATTTGGCTGTTCAGATCACTGAAGCTTATATCGGGGTGCTGGTAACGTGTAACATGCCATGCGCCCTCAAGCAGGCCTTTCCCGCCTTTTGCTGCCCATGCCACCAAATCCCTCTTGACATTTCTGAACTGCAGTCCCTGGATAATATTTTCTATCCTTTCCTGGAAAATGGAGTTCATTGATTCCTCCCAGGCCTTTTCAAGGTGAGGGATTATCTCTGTACCCATGTCAAGAAGAGTGCCGGAAACGCTGTTGAATATAACCTCATCAGGATCATCCAGCAGCCTGATCATTGCATTCACTTCCCGTTTCGTGCTCTTTTTCCCTTTACCTTCCTGTACCGGTTGTTCCATAATATTTTTGCCTGCATTCCTTTGGTTTACAACTGCAATTTACTAATTTTTGCAATTATCAGGCAAGCAGCGGTATTAAAATATCCAAAAAACATTAATTTTGCTTAACCTGACAAACCAATCCTACCGGTTTAAGTCATAAAGAACTTGCATTCCAAACAGGTTAAATCAATGCGTATTCATTCATTTAAAAAAACAGTTTTTTTCTCATTATTTTCAATGCTTCTATTGCTGCCATCCTCCGTTTCCGCACAGTTCAAGCTGCCTGAATGGGAGGCAGGTATTGCTACCCTCGGAGGTTTCGGCGATCAGGCACCATTCTGGGTAATATCCAACAATTCCGGAAAATATTTTACCGACAGGAATGCCGGAGCAATGGAGATAAGCCTGCATAGTCAAAAAGATACGTCCAGGCGTTTTGATTACAATTACGGGATAGAGCTTTACGGGAGAACCGGCAGCAATGAAGATGTATGGATCCACCAGGGATATGCAGGAGTAACCTACAATAACCTTATCAGGTTAAGGGCAGGAATGTGGGAAGAAGTTGTAGGAAGCAAGTTGCCCGATATATCCAGCGGTTCCATAATCTGGTCGGGAAATGCCAGGCCAATGCCAAAGGTTGAGATAGGCATCCCTGAATATGTACCCGTTCCCTATACAAATGGTTTTGCAGAGTTCAGGGGAGTCCTTGCTCACGGCTGGTTCGAGGAAGGAAGGTATGCCAGCAATGTGTGGCTGCACCATAAAAACGCCTATTTAAGGATTGGAGGCGACTTCCCGGTGAATTTCTATTACGGGTTAAACCATTATGCGCAGTGGGCAGGAAGCTCTCCAAGACAGGAAGAACCCTATCCATCAGACTTCGAAGCATTCCTAAGGGTGTTTTTTAATTTGTCGGGTGATCCGGAGGAATCAGGCACACCGGAAGGCTGGGTAATAAACAAGAAAGGAAACTCGGTAGGTTCCAGAAATGTAGGGTTTGATATTAATATGGATACATATTCCGCCGGTATTTACCTGCAAGATGTATTTGAGGACGGATCGGGAATGAGGCGTCAGAATTTTCCGGACGGACTTTGGGGAGTATGGCTGCGCTTCAATGAGGGCAAAAAGCAGGTACAGGCAGTTACTTATGAATTTCTACATACAACCCACCAGAGCGGACCGGTACATTCATGGGAAGAGGGTCTGACAGGTAATGACAACTATTTCAATCACGGACATTACCGGTCAGGGTGGACATATTACAGTTACACCATAGGAACCCCTCTGATAACGTCCACCTTTTTTAATGAAAACGCAGAGTTTGGCACAGAAAACAACCGGGTGATAGCCCACCATTTGGGTTTGAGGGGTTACCTGGGTGGCGAGGTGCTGTACCGGACTTTGTTGACTTTGTCGAGGAATTTCGGCACTCATTCAAGGCATTTTGAAGAGAGGAGAGACCAGCTAAGCTGGATGCTTGAACTTACCAGGCCTGTCAATTTTTTTAACATGACAGCAGGCATAACCCTGGCAGTTGACAGGGGAGATATGT
>PWMI01000093.1 GCA_003558235.1 Candidatus Iainarchaeum sp. | reverse complement strand
TGAATTTAGACTCAAAGCCGGTGATACTGGGGTCAGTTATGTTTGTTTCAAAACCACCACCACCAAAGGTGTTGGTTCCATCACCATCTTCAAATTCAATCTGTTCAACTGTGATTAATCTTGATTGGTCGTCTGAAGTGAGTTCATTCAATTCCCGGATTATGGGTGTGATTACATTGCCGGTGGAAACAGGTCCTTCGGGATCCTGGAGGGGAGTTAGTTGCAATTGCCCCTGAAACACCCCTAAGGTTCCAACCAACTCAACCACATTATCTCCAATATCATAAATGGTTGCAATAGTAACAGCCTCATCGTCGATTTGAATTCCAAAACCGGAATCATCCTGGAAAAACTTTGTATTTCTAAAACTTGTACCCCCGATAAAGGTGGCCTCATTATCTACTCGATATATAGTGCTTCCAGTACTTTGATTGCGGAGTTCTTCAATGTCTGAAACATTTACAGGAAATGTATATTCACCAGTCGTGATTCCACTTTCTTCTGATCCATCGATTGCAATTGCCTTTAGAGTGATAGGCCCATTTCCATCCTCCAATAGAATTCCATCCATATCATCGTACAGCTCATCTGAAGATGTGGGATCATCACCGTTGGTGGTAAAGAAAATCTCTGCAGATGGATCGTAATCTCCAATGTTACTTATAAATACGGTCTGGTCTTCAAAGTAAGTGTCCGGGGCAATGGAGAAAACAGGATCCGGGACATCGGGAAACATAAATTCAACGATTTCCAGGTCCCTAAATCTAACCTGATTGGAACCATCCGTTATCAAAAACCTCAACCGTCCCTCTTCCTCGTTTAATGCTGTACGCAAATCCACAACTGCACTAAATTGCTCATAGCTTGAAGGGACCGACCAACTTTCGATGGTGTTATAATTATCCCCATCATCGGAAGAAGCCTGCAGACTTAGGACCTGGCCGGTATTACCTCCAAAGGTTCTCAAATCAACAAAGACTTCCAATCCATCAAATTCAGTGAAATCAATTTGGGGACTTTCAATTATTCCGGAGTTTGAAATTCTGGTATAACCTCCATCAGCAGTTCCACCATACTCAACATCCGTAAAAATAAACCCCTGTAATTCAGCTACCTCGATATCATCCTCAGTTCTAAATGAATTTTCATAGGGTATTTGAAATTCCTCGACTACCGATCCTTCCAGTGCAACCTCAACCGTATCCGCACCACCACCACTCACAAACAAAGTGCCGGCATAAGGTCCGGCCGCCAATCCCTCTTCCAATCTCACATACACAGTAGTATCTTCTCCATCAAAACTGTCTATCATCAACTCCTCATCGTATCCACCGGTTTCATCAAAAGACGCCTCAAAGTTGGCCGGCACCTCTATGGTCACATCGCTGCCATCGAGATTGTTGCCGGAAAGTACGAAGGTTTGGGGGGTGGAGGGGCCAGAGTTTTCAGGATACGAGAGATTCGAAATCTCAATTTCCGTAGTATTTAATACTGGAATAACTTGTAACAATATTGACTCTCCATTAACTCTGAAATTGTTAAATCTTAAATTTCCACCTCCAGAAGCATCATGACCCCATATTCTTATGGTAAGTTCCTCCTCAACATCTCCCGATGGTAAATCAGAGGCTGGTATTGTAAAACTGTTTAATGAATTCGCACTTGTACTTGTCACAGAACCCCCGTCAATAACAGTCACACCTGAAGTAGAGAAATTGTCTAAACTGTACTGAACGGTAACCTGCTGGGGGCCAGCAATAGTTCGACCTAATCGCAATGAAATAGATTCATAGTTAATTCCATAACCTGTGTTTGGTGTAACCGAAAATTGTAAATACTTCCCGGTCTCAGAAAAACTTCCCTGGTTCCAACTGCCAGAATTTCCGATTCTTGTACCTCCATCATCAGTGCCATTTTGAAAACTAATTGAACCCGCAGAAATAGTGACATCTGAAGCTGAAATATCGGAATCTACATTTGTAGGGGAAACTATATCTTGAAAGTTCCAAAGTGCAATATTTTGAGCTGAAATATTATTGAATCCAAAAAAAGCAATAATTACTAGGCAAATTCTAAATGAGTTTGCGGCTAGCCTAAGCGCCTTTATTGAGTTTGCTTTAGTTTGGAGCAAAAATTTAAGATGATTGAAAGTAAAGGAGTTTATCATGATGGTGATGTTTTCGATGTAAGTGGCTCTTTAGGCCCTAATTCTATTGTATTGGTTACGTTGCGGTAAAAAAAGGACGAATTCCTCTTCCCCAAAATTAGGAGGGACTCCAATTCTGAAGTCCCTCCACACATTAAGTTTGTATAAAAATTAGCGAGACGTTAATTAGTCGGTTTTGACAAATTGCAACACTTCTGAGTGTTTATCTCCAGCGACTCTAAGGTAATATACACCGCTCTGGAAGTCTCTTACATTGATGGTTCTGTTATCGATACCACTTACTGATTCGAAACTAAAGTGCTTGATCAGTTGGCCGGTGGTGTTGAATATTTCCACCGTCCTTTCTCCGGGATGGGAGCTGTTGAGTTCCAGGTGGAGAATGTCGCTGGTGGGTACCGGACTCAGGCCGGCCACATTCCAGTCTTTTTGGTCACCCGGTAGTGCAGAATCCAAAAT
>PWMI01000057.1 GCA_003558235.1 Candidatus Iainarchaeum sp. | reverse complement strand
ACTGTACTGGAAAGAATATGGGAAATACATAAAAAGATTTAGAACTACCTTAGTATAGCTTCAGCTTCACCCAACCGGCAGTTCTGAATAGCGTTCTCCTTAACCTCTTCTTCACTGGAGAAGTAAGTGCACGCTGCGAAGCAGGCCCCACACTTTCTATTATCCTCCCTGCACTCCAATGCGGCGTTATAGCAATCGATCACTCTCTGCTGCTGGCGTGTTACTTCGTGTTCCTCCGTGAAGAAACCGAGTTCCATGCTCATTATGGCGAAACCCGCTATGACAGCCACCATCGCGAATATCGCGAGGACCACTTTATATGCCTTCATCTTCATCTTCCTCCAAGTTCTTTTAGCACCTTATCTTCAACGATCTTGAGGTTCTCAACATCTTCCCTGTTATAGAGAAGAAGCTTCTTGAGTGAAGTTAAGCAATCTTCTTTTTTATACCTTTTCCAAAGCTCGATTGCTTTCTTTCCATCTGTGACTCCTGATCCTCTCGTTATCCCTATCTTTTTCTCCACGGCCTTGAGTCCACCGTACCAATTAAGTTCCCATGCTTTATACATCAGATCAATGTGTTTGATTCCATTCGGAACTCCATAGTGGTGTTTGAGGAAGGGAACATCAAACCTCTTTCCATTGAAAGTCACCAATGAATCCGTGCGTTCAAATAGCCTCTCAAGGTTCTCTTTCGTTAAATCCCTGTCCTTGACGAGTTGGTAGGTCTCCTCGCCATCGTAGGCACCCACCACGGTGACCTCATGGTTCTCTCTGTTCAATCCTGTCGTCTCTATGTCGAGGTACAACTTGTTCATTCAACCACTTCAATGTATAACGATGCCGTGAATTAAAAGATTTCTCCCACCCAGTAAGTATATTAAGTGAATGGTTCGTTAATATCACAAGTGATGATAGAGGTGTGAATGATGAACATAGGATTTAGGGAAGCCGTTGACCTTGCAAGAGCCAAGGAAGAAGTGAAAGAAGCTACTGAAGTTGAAGACTACTTCATAAACTCAGTTATAGGGGTATACATGCCCAAGAAGAACAAGTTAGACAGGTGGATAATCACTTTCTACAGCCCCAGTAGAAAGGAAGTGATTCAGGGAGTGGTGAGGGGAAAGAAAGACGTTGCCTTCAAGGGATCCAAGGAACCACTCAACCCAACCACAAAAGAGTTGGACATTGATTCAATCAACTTTGATGAGCAACAAGCGATGAAGATGGCTGAGGATTCTGTTCCAGTTCCAAAAAGCAAGATAGTTCAGATTTTAATGACCCTGAGGCAGAAGGAAACACCATCTTGGAACATAAACATCATAACAAGTTCCTTCGATCTTTACAGCATATCCATAAACGCTGAGAAGGGAGAAGTAACGGATAAAGAGATAAGGAGTTTAGTGAAGAGTAGGGAAGGCCTCCCCTTCCTCTAGGTTTTTTCTTCATCAGGATTTAGGCACTACAGCAAAACGAGTTTTAGGAACTACATCGCTTGTTTCAAAGGGATTTAGGCACTACAATCGTTCGTTTCAAAAGGAGGTTGGAACTACCTTTTCCAAAGTTTAATGGGGGAGGGGAGGAACTTATTTCAGTTCCTCGTGTGTTTTAGAAATCAATTTCATCTACTTTTGGGGACTCTAGTTTTCTTTCTAGGTCTCTCTGCACTGATCTGCAGTCGCTTATTATGACGTCCAGGTGCTTCATCATCCTTAGTTTTTCTTCTTGTATCTCTTTTGCTTGTTTGTATGGTTTCACTGCTTCTCTGAACATCGAGTAGTCTATCGTTGCGTATGGGAATTCATCGAGTCGCTTTGTCACGTCTTCGAGGACTTCACCTAGGAACTTGTTCATCGCTACCTTGACTTCTTTCTTGATCATCTTGTCTTCCGATAGTGTGTTCTTCATCAGTCGCACTATCGTGGCGTTTGGTAGTGGGAGGTCGGCTGCTTCAGCTTCCTTTAGTTCCTCTTTTTCTTCTTCAAGTTCATCTTCTGTCACTTTACATCACCGTGTTTAGAAGGGAGTGGGTTAATAAAAACCTTGTTCTTGTTTTTCTACTGGAAGTCTGTTAATCCTCTCTGTGATTTTCTTATTCCTCTTATCTCGGCTTTATCTGAGTCCATCATCTCGAAGTCAAGCACACTATACTCGAGTCCGGAGGTGTTCAGGAAGTTTTTGGCTTTCTTGGATATGCCTGGTGCGCAGAGTATCCCTCTCACGTTCTTGTTCTTTCTTTTCTTGACTTCTTCCACGTACCTTTTGAGTTGCGTGACTGCTTTCAGTCCTGCTTTGGTTCTTTTAACTTCTATCACTACGTAGTTTCCTTTTGAGTCTTCTGAGAATATGTCCACGTCTCCCTGTGGAAGTGGGCTTTCCTTGTTGGTTGCTTTGAGTCCTTTCTCTATGACCGATAGGTCATCCATGAGCATGTCCGCTAGTTCTCTCTCGGTTCCGTGGACGGTTATGTCTTCATCGTCGAGTAGCCTTATGTTTTTGATGTAGTTTACTTTTGGGAACTTCACTTCTATCAGTTCTCGTGGTTCTCTTCTGGTTGCACGTAGGATTAGTTCTTCATCTTCCAGTTTGACCGATACCCTGGTTCCAGGTGGCTGGTAGTTCACGGGTTT
>PWMI01000073.1 GCA_003558235.1 Candidatus Iainarchaeum sp. | reverse complement strand
CCTTCCAGGCCCGCACCTGATTCGCGTGCACGCCGTACTTGCGGCTGAGCTCGGTGACCGTGCTCTCCTCGCGAGCGGCCTCGAGCGCCACTTTCGCCTTGAACGACGGAGCATGATTGCGACGACTCTTCTTCATAGGGCCCTTCTCCATCCCGGAAGCCTAGCGCTTCCCACCTAAGGCCCCTGTCCGAAAACCCGGGTCCACCTCTGGCCGCCAACCACACCACTCCCGCCGGCGACACCGTGCACTCCTTCACGACCCTCCTGGAGAGCCTCGGCACCATCGTGCGAAACACCCACCAGCACCAAGAGAGCGGCGCCACCATCACCCTCGACACCATCCCCACCCCCCACCAACGACACGCCCTGGAGCTCATCTAGACCATCACCCCGTAGACACCAACGCGCACCCCGCATAACCACAAGAGCCCCGTCGGTGACGGGGCTCACGCGTGCACGGACAGTCCAACTTCAGTCTGAAGAACCTCCTTAAGGTCTCTTCTCCAAATCTCCGGGATACCCAGCCAACCTGAACATCCCACTCTGCCATGTCAATGTAGCCCTCGCCTCTTACGCCCCGACTCCCCGACTTGGGAAGCCAGCGAATACCACACTTCGATCAGCAATTCAGGTCCTTAGCTCTATGTACGTATACGCCCATCAGCGCCTCCCCTTTACTGCTTCATGTATTCTTCATTGGGAAAAAGAACAACCTTGATGGAGTCCTTTCCCGAATCAACCATGTCAAAGCCTTCTTTCCACTCAGAAAGAGGTAGCTCGTGGGTCACGACGCCGTCTGTGGGAAGGCTACCGTCAGCGATCCACTCGATGGTCGGAGGATAGCAATAGGGGCCCAGATGTCCGCCGAGAACGTCGAGCTCCTTACGGTCGCTGATGATGCTCCAGTCAACCTCCACGAGGTCCTTGAAGACACTGAACTCAACAAAACGACCCATCTTCCGCAGGATCTCGAGGCCCTGCTGGACACTGTTCGGATGTCCGGCGACCTCGATGTAGATGTCCGCCCCGTAGCCGCCGGTCTGCTTCTTGATGTGCTCTACGACGTCAACTTTGGAGGGGTTCAACACCTCATCCGCGCCGAACTCCTTCGCCTTCTCGAGACGCTTGTCGTTGAGGTCAAGAGCGATGAGCTTCTTTGGGTTGCGTCGCTTGGCAAACCCCACCATACCCAGACCGATAACACCCACGCCGGAGATTACAACCACGTCCTCGTTGCTGATCTGCGCCCGGTCTACACCATGTTTGGAGCAGGCGTAGGGTTCAATGAGGCACGCCATTTCTACAGGAATGTCCTTAGGAAGCTTGAAATTGATCGCCCCCTTGGGGAACTTCATGTAGTTGGCGAAACCGCCGTTAACATTGTTCTGGAAGCCGTATACGTCGTGCTGCTCGTCCATCCAGTACCGGCCGGTAGTTGAGAAGAGGTCGTTCCATCGCGGTACGATCTGCTCGGAGATGACCCGGTCGCCAACCTGGAAGCCGGTGTCGCCGTGATGGGCGTAATCATCGACGTTCTCGCCAATTTCCACTATGTACCCGATGAACTCGTGCCCTGGAATCATGGGCGCCTTGATGTAGGGCGCAGTACCGGCTCCGCCCCAGAAGCTAGGCGCTCCGTGGTACGCCTTGAGGTCCCCGGCGCAAATGCCGCAGGCCTCAACCCTGATGATGATTTCTCCCTCCCCGGCTCGGGGAGTGTCTACCTCTTCCAGGCGATAGTCGCCCGGTGCGTATGCGACGAGGGCTTGCATCTTTTCAGGCAGGTCCGTCGCGCGGTACGCCTTTGTCCTTTCTGCTGCCATGTGCACTCCTTGGAGGCAATATTCCTTATCCGCTTCGGGGTGGGGCTGTCTTCAGGCCTCAGATTATCGTTGGTTTGGAGTGTAGCATGAAGTCTTCACCTTGTCAATCGTCAAGAAAGAGTGTCAATTCCCACGAGCTTGACTCACCTCTTCTCGCGAGCTTGACCCAGCTGATGGCGGGTTTCTCGCGAGCTTGACGCAGGTGGTCGTTCGATCTTCTCGCGAGCTTGCCCCAGGTCGTAGCTACTTCTGTCATCGTGAGCGCACTTCATGTTGAGGGGTGCCGCGGTGGCGTATCGAGAGGTGGCCATGTTCGAGATCGAGGTTGTGCTGGAGCGGGTTGGTCGTGGCGGATCGCCTGTCGGGTAAGGACGGCGAACCAGGTCTCGATCTGGTTAATCCAGGAGGCGCTGGTGGGCGTGAAGTGGAAGTGAATACGCGGGTGCTTCGCCAGCCAGGCCTGCACGGCGGGCGTCTTGTGGGTCGAGACGTTGTCGAGGATGAGGTGTACCTCGCGCTTCGGGTAGGCCCGCGCGATGCGCTTGAGGAACGCCAGGAAGTCCGCGCCGGTATGTCGTTGCGGGTCTCTCGTTCCGAGGTTCGTGGGGTGGATTGCGGGGGGTTTCTGGGGTTACGTTTCGTCGGTCAGGCGTCGGTGTACCTCCTCATTGGCGACCCGCAGCCGAGAGGTGCTTCACACCCAGATCGTACGCACGCAAGGGCAGAGGTGGCGCGGTGGCGCACCCCCTACGAACGTCCGGTCTCCCTGACGCCCCGATCCCATCAGACGTCGGTCCCCTCCATCAGGACCCCCGCCCGCCGTACGATCCCCAGCACCAACCCGTGTCCGAAGGCTCCCATCAGTGACCCTTCGG
>PWMI01000096.1 GCA_003558235.1 Candidatus Iainarchaeum sp. | reverse complement strand
GTTCACGCTCGACTGCGGCCTCGACGACATCGCGCGCGTGCGGCAGCTCGTCAGCCGCTACGCCGACCTGCCGCTCGGCTATGCCGACGCCGCCGTGATCGCCTGCGCCGAGCGCCGCGGCCAGCGCGTCCTCACCCTCGACGCCCACCTTGACGTCGTGGCCAAGGAGGGCACGTTCGCGGTCGTCGAGCTGGCCGGCTGACGCGAGCGCATCGAAGGGGCGAGCCGTGCGCCGGCCGAGGTGGTCCCACTAGCACCCTCCGTGAGCCCCATCGCGAAGCCGCGGACTACGTCGGGCAAATGCTCGCATCCCTGCTGCTCGTCCAGGGGCGCTGGTAGGTGCGTTGCGGGCGCCTTCGGCACGCGGTGCACCAAGACGCATCGCGCTCCCCGACAAGGGCTATTGCATCGAGCCCGCCGGGCAGCGGCTGATCAGGGTGGGAGCGACGCGCCACGGCGAGACGGGTGCTCCGCACACATGAGATCGCGCTGCACAATTGCCACGACCCATCGCCGGCGTGGAACGGGCACGACGAACGCCGTAGGAGCGCTCACTGCAGGCCGACCCTGAAGAGGCGGTGGGCACCGGTGGGGTGCGGGACGAACCCCGTCACATCGGCGCGCGTGGCGTTCGCCTCGATGGTGGTGTTGAGGAAGATCCACGGCGCCTCGGCGGCGATGATCTCCTGGGCCTCGTAGTAGATCGCGCGCCGCTCGTCAGGATCAGCCGTCTGACGGCCAAGATCGAGCAGCTCGTCGACGCGATCGTGCGACCAGAAGGCACGATTGCCGCCGCCCCCGAAGGCGCTGCTGTGAAACAAACTGTACAGGCCGTCATCGGCGTCGGCGGTCGACGTGAACTTACCAAGGATGAACATGTCGTGCTCGCCAGCGGCGGTGTCGACGATGTACCTTGGCCAGTCGAGCACCTCGATGTCGACGTCGATACCGATCTCGTCGAGGTACGCGGCCACGAACTCGACGATCCGAACGCGAATCGGGTTGCTCTCTGTCCACATGGTGGTGCTGAAGCCGGCTTCGAGCCCGGCGTCGGCCAGCAGCGCAAGAGCGAGATCGGGATCGTACGCGTATGGCTCCAAGTCTGGGTGCGCAGCGAAGACCCGTGGGCTGATTGGGCTGCTGGCACGGGCACCGAAGCCCTGGTAGACCTCCTCGATGATCGTGTCGACGTCGACGGCATGGTTGATCGCCTGGCGCACGCGGCGGTCGTCGAAGGGTGCCCTTTGGGCGTTGAAGCCGATATAGTTTGCAACAGGCGTTTCTATCTCGACCATCGTGATGCCGGCGTTCTCGCGCAGACGCAACGCGTCAACCGGTGCAAGCCCATACGCGATGTCGATCGCGCCGGCCTCGAGGTCCACGGCCATGAGCGTAGGATCCGAGATGGTACGGAACACGATCCGCTCGAGGGCGACGTCGCCACCCCACCAATCGTCGTAGCGCTCCAGTACGATCTCCGAGTCGGCGTCGTTCGACACGAAGCGGAAGGCACCCGTTCCGACAACGACCGTGGCGCCGTACGCCTCGCCGGCCTGGGTGACCGCGCGCTCGCTAAGGACGGCGGTCGCGGTCTGGGCCAGACGCGCGAGGATCGGCGCGAAGGGCTCATACGTGGTGATGCGCACCGTCATGTCATCGACGAGCACGATCTCATCGACTGGCCAAAGCAGGAAGGCCGCGGGTGCCATCACATCCGGGTCGCGCAGGCGCTCGAAGGTGAACACCACGTCCGAGGCCGTGAGCGGCTCGCCGTCGTGGAAGGTGACGCCTGGACGAATCGAGAAGTCCCAGGTCACGTCGTCGACCCGGGTCCAACTCGCCGCCAGACCCGGTACCAACTCCAGCGTTTCGGTCTGATCGATCAACGTGTCGTAGACCTGTCGCATCACCCGCGCGCACGGCGAGGTTCCGCCGGCACCGACCGCGCGAGGATCAAGGCTCGACGCCCTCCAGATCTGCCCGACGGTGAGGGTGAAATCGCGAGACGGTACTCCATTGCCGTCTCCCTCCTTCGCGGCCGGCGCTTCACTTCACGCCGACACAACCACAAGCGCTGCCGAGGCAACCCATCGTCCGAAGCTTCGCATCACGCCTACCTCCAGCGCGGCCCGCCACAGACAGTTTCGTCCCTTGAAGGACAGTATACGCAATGCTCGAAACGCAACCGCTCGGCGGCCGTGTCGGACGTGCAGGGGTTCCTCCGTCACAGCGCCCTGGCCGTGGTACGTCTGGCCACCCAAGTCGATGGGCAAGACGTCCGAGGTGTCGAAGGTACCGCCAGGGTCCGTGCGTCGGGCGTGGGGGGCAGCATGTGCCGCCCCCCACGAGGAGGATGTCGGGTTGATCAACGGACCGTCGCGAGCCCCGTCACTGGCGCCGCGAGCCCATCGACGGTGGGTCAGTGCCTTCGAGCGAGGGCGCTCGCCCATCGGGGCGAGCGGGCCCTCTGGGTACGTGCCTCCTACTCGTTGATCCGCGCCTCGTTGAAGAGCAGGCGGCCGCCGACGATGCGAACGCCCTCGACCTCGGGGCGGGCCATGAACACGGCCGGCAGGTGGCCGACGGCCACGTAGTACGACTGCTCCTGGACGTGGGTGAAGAACTCGTCATGGAGCTCCTGGCGGCGGTCCTGATCGAGCGACGTGCGCGCCTCGTCGACCAACGCGTCGAGCTCCGGGTTTCGGTACTGG
>PWMI01000004.1 GCA_003558235.1 Candidatus Iainarchaeum sp. | reverse complement strand
CCATCGACTGTAGTCCGGAAAACGGGATGTAGAAGAAGGTACCCTCCTCATCAAAGCCGCCCTCTAAAACGATGGCGTGGAAATGCGGGTTGAACCTCAATTGGTCGCCGAATGTCTGGTACTAGAGTTCATACTGCACCTCGTGGAGACGGCTCATCATTTTGGTATGAAAGTGCTTCGTTGTCCTTCCGGCCTGGTATTCGGCGGTGAGCTTTTCCTCAAGCCGCTTCGGGTTGACTGTGCACATGTAGAGCTTCCTTTCGGGATGCAGCCGCGCTTCGATGATGTCGTTGCGTACCCACAGGTACACGGTATTGTGAGATATTCCAAGCTGCTCGGCAACCTCGTTGATGGTGTATTGCCCACGATCGTGGAGGCGATCGTAGAAACCCTTCAGGCCGTAGGCGCGTCGGATGCGGGCCACCGATGGGTGTACGAACGGTGTCCCGTGTGTCGTGCGGTATCCTTCGGCATTGAGAATAGCCGCCACGGCGTTGTCGTGATGAGTCTCCAGAAGAGCATCCACCCTGTCGATTACCTCTCGGCTCGTCTTGTACAGCTCGGTCGCCGGAACTGGCGCCGGTATCGAAAGCGTTCTTGCTGCTCCGCCCTTGAAGCGGACCTGAATACTCATATAACCATCGGCTGTCTTCGTTACCGTCACATCCTCGATGAGATAGCGCACAATCCGTTTCTTGTCCTGGTGTGATGTCCTGGGGTTGTTCCATAGCCGAGGGAAATCGGTGGCCAGGGCGATGATCTCGTTCTTCTCCTTTTCACCTACCATGCACAGGTCCTTCTCCTGCTGCCGGGCATATTGCTCATGGGCCGCCTTCACCGACTTCAGGTTGTTGTTCCAGTCGGCCTCGAGGGTGTCGGCCACAAGCCTGTTTTCCGGATCAACCTGCATGTAGCGTCTGCGCGCCAGATTCGCCTCGTATTCCAGACGCTTGAGATGTTGCCTTCGTATGCACTCCAGCGATTCGTACCGGCTTTTCAGTTCTTCCTGGATCGCGAACGCCATCTCCACCGCGAGGGGAGTGAATGAGTGGAGCAACAGCTCGCTTACCGCGGTATCAACCGCTTTGCCCGAGATCCATTGGCATCGGGGCAAAGCCCTGTTGTTTGAGAATTGTTCGCACACATAGTTGCTTTCGCACCTACCCGAGCGGCTTCGATAGTGCACATGCATGCGCCGTCCGCAGTTGCCGCATAGAATAACGCCCTGCAGCAGCGCAGAGCCTTCTCGAGGCGCTCCGCTGCGTTTGTGCACACCGTAGCTCTGGGCGTTTTGATCGAGGATGTGTTGGTTCTGCAGCCATTGCTCGTAGGATAGATAGCCGGGATGGGCCTCACGGATACACGCATGCCACTTCTCTTGGGGCACCTGCAGATACTTCATCGTTCCCGCGGCAGATCTGCGGGTCTTCACTTTGCCGTAGGAGAAAACACCGGCGTAGCGTGGATTGTGCAGAATCTGGACCGCGCGCGTATAGAGAAGCTCAGCCCACACGAGTTCTCCCTTTTGTGCTCCGCGTAGTAGCCGAGAGGGGAACAGGATATGGTTTGCGTGGAAATGCTGCATCGTCGCACGGGCCGATCGTGTGCGGCTGAAGACCTCGAAGAATGTAGCAATTACCTGTTGGACCTTCTGGTCCGGATCGAGGATCACCGCATCCTCATCGTTATAGACGAATCCCACCGGAAGTGCGGTGCGCAACTGCCCGCGTTTCGCCTTTGCCAGTCGTCCACCCCACATGCGCGCTTTCAAGTAATGCAGCTCGGCCTCACTCATCGTACCTTTCAGCCCCAATACCAACCGATCGTTGAAAGCATTCGGGTCGTAGACTCCGTCCTCATCGAGAATCAGCGTTTCGGTGAGCGCACATATTTCCAGCAGCCTATGCCAGTCCGAGGAGTTGCGTGCAAGCCGCGATACCTCGATCCCGATGACGATACCGGCGTGTCCCATGCCCACCTCGGCAACGAGCTTTTTGAACCCATCCCGGTTCTCAGCTGTAGAGCCGGAGAGACCCAGATCCTCGTCGATCGTGACAATACGTTCTCTCGTCCATCCGAGCGCCACGGCTCGATCGGCCAACGCGTATTGACGGTTCGTGCTTTCGGCGTGCTCATATACCTGACGTAGCGAGGATTGGCGAACATACAGGTAGGCGTTGCGTTGAAGGTGTTCGGGGGTAATCCCGTCCAGCTTTGTGGCGCCCATCATCCGGCCTCCTTCCAGGTGTGCAACGCCATGTCGGTCAACAGGCGCAGGGCATTCTCCTCGAGATCGCAGGGAATCGAAATCTTCCCGATGACCGCCGGCATACGCCCTGCTTTGGGGATGATATCCTCAATGGTCTGCAGCCACCTCCACATTCCCGAGCTCATGAACACCAATTGTGAGCGGCTGTGTATCGAGTGAGGTGATTCTCGTGCCTTCATGCGCAAATCCTCATAGGCATGCTCAAGTCCGCACGCTCGATGAGTCGTCTCCGGTGCCGGGCAGTTTTTTTTTACCCTGCAAGACACGCTCGATGGTGCGTTTGTGAACCGTAACACCTAGCCGTTCGGCCACCAGCGTTTGCAGTTGCGCGGCACTCGGCGGCGGGGTTTGTTCTCGCTGCTCCTCGATGAATGAGATCACTGTATGGGTGAGTTTGGTCGGTTGTTTCGGCCCGCGCTTTTTTGGGATCAGTCCAGGTATGCCTT
>PWMI01000099.1 GCA_003558235.1 Candidatus Iainarchaeum sp. | reverse complement strand
TCCGTCCGATTCCCAGCCGCCGGTCAGCACGATCTCGCTCTCGGCGGTGACCACGCTGCTGTAGGCCCAGCGTCCCGTCCAGAACGAGTCCGCGGCGCTCTGCGCCCAGGGGCCGGCGGAATTCTCATCACCGAAAAACCACAGACGGCCTGTCGGATCACCCTGCGAGGTGTCGGTGAACTCCACCTGAAGCGGCGCCTCGCCAAAAGTGGGCGTGGCGGTGAAATCGGCCACCAGCGGCGGGGGGGAGGTGACATCGATCTCGTGCACATCCTCCGTCATGGCCTCCGCATCGGCCGTGATCGCGAAGGCGCCGGTCGCGGTGTGTGTCCAGCTGAAGGCGGTCTCACTCTGCCCGCCGGCGATCTCCACCACCTCCGGCGTCAACAGACCCGCCTGCGGACTGACGGAGATAATGTCGGTAAAACCATCGTGTTCGGATGTGATGTTGCCAAACGCGTCCTGCACCTCGACGGTGAAGTCCGCCGCCAGACCGGCAATGACCGACTCCGGTTTTGCAGTGAAAACAAACCGGGCGGCTTCGGCGGGAATGACGTTGAAGACATTAAAGTCTGCTGTCACAGCGTCGGCATCTGCCGTCAGCGTGTGCGCTGGATCGGCGGTGGTGATCTGGCCGGCGGGTATGGTGGCCGTGTAGCGTCCATCGCCGTCGAATTCGGCGGGAGTGATGGAATACACTTCACCGTCATGCTGTGAGGTGACCGTCAGGTCCGCCAGCACACTATCCGGAATCGGGTTATCGTTGGTGTCGCGGACTTCAATGAACACCTCCACGCCGTCGCCTGCGGTGATCGGGTCGGCGCTGAATCCGATGATCACCAGCTGCGCGGCCGGGCCGGCCACGAACGTGGCGGTGGCGGTGTCGCTGCCGGCGGTCGGTTCGCTGAAGCGCACGGTGAACGCACCACTGTCGGTCGATGTAGCGGTAAAGGTGACCTGACCGGAGGGGTCGCTCACCCCGGTGTCGTTGGCCGCAATGCCGCCGAGTGCGGCGACGTCTTCCGCATCGTCCACCGTTACGGTGGTGCCCGGAATCGGATTGTCATGTGCATCACGTATCGTTACGGTGAACGTGACGTCATCGACGCCGTCTGCGGTGGCGTTATCTGCTGTGACTTCGGCGCTGATCTGCGCAGGCGCGCCGGCCACGAACGTGGCGGTGGCGGTGTCGGCGCCGGCAAGCGATTCGCTGAAGCGCACGGTGAACGCGCCGCTGTTGGTGGATGTGGCGGTAAAGGTGACCTGACCGGCGGTATCGCTCACTCCGGTGTCGCTGGCCGCAATGCCGCCGAGTGCGGCGATATCTTCCGCATCGTCCACCGTCACAGTGGCACCTTCAAACGGGTCGTCGTTTATGTCGAGTATGGTCACGGTGAACGTCACAGTATCAATCCCGTCGGCGATGGCGCTGTCCACAGTTACCTCTGCGTTGATGCTGGCCGGATCGGCGGCGAACTGCGCTTCCACCGATATGTTTCCTGTGACGTTTGTGTCGGTTCTCTCGGGCGTGTCGACCGCGTCGCTCCACCCGGTGAAGTGGTAGCCTGTGTCGGGGATGGCCGTGACGGGAGTGCCGTCGGCGCCGTGCTCGACGCTCTGCGAGGCCTGGCCGTCGATTGATCCGCCGGCTCCGGCGGTGTAGGTGAGGTCATAGGTATTGATGGCGAACTGCGCTTCCACCGATATGTCGCCGGTGACGTTCGTGTCGGTTCTCTCGGCCGTATCGACCGCGTCGCTCCATCCGGTGAAGTGGTAGCCGGTGTCGGGGATGGCCGTGACGGGAGTGCCGTCGGCGCCGTGCTCGACGCTCTGCGAGGCCTGGCCGTCGATTGATCCGCCTGTTCCTGCGGTGTAGGTGAGGTCATAGGTATTGATGGCGAACTGCGCTTCCACCGAAATATTGTCCGTGACGTCTGTGTCGGTGCGCTCGGCCGTATCGACCGCATCGCTCCATCCGGTGAAGTGGTATCCGGTGTCGGGGATGGCCGTGACGGCTGTGCCGTCGGCGCCGTGCTCGACGCTCTGCGTGGCCTGGCCGTCGATTGATCCGCCTGTTCCTGCGGTGTAGATGAGATCATAGGTATTGATGGCGAACTGCGCTTCCACCGATATGTCGCCGGTGACGTTCGTGTCGGTGCGCTCGGCCGTATCGACCGCATCGCTCCATCCGGTGAAGTGGTAGCCGGTGTCGGGGATGGCCGTGACGGGAGTGCCGTCGGCGCCGTGCTCGACGTTTTGCGTGGCCTGGCCGTCGATCGATCCGCCTGTGCCGGCGGTGTAGGTGAGGTCATAGGTATTGATGGCGAACTGCGCTTCCACCGATATGTTGTCCGTGACGTCTGTGTCGGTGCGTTCGGCCGTGTCGACCGCATCGCTCCATCCGGTGAAGTGGTATCCGGTGTCGGGGATGGCCGTGACGGTCGTGCCGTCGGCGCCGTGCTCGATGTTCTGCGTGGCCTGGCCGTCGATCGATCCTCCGGCTCCGGCGGTGTAGGTGAGGTCATAGGTATTGATGGCGAACTGCGCTTCCACCGATATGTCGCCGGTGACGTTCGTGTCGGTGCGCTCGGCCGTATCGACCGCGTCGCTCCATCCGGTGAAGTGGTAGCCTGTGTCGGGGATGGCCGTGACGGGAGTGCCGTCGGCGCCGTGCTCGATGTTCTGCGAGGCCTGGCCGTCGATCGATCCGCCGGTTCCGG
>PWMI01000022.1 GCA_003558235.1 Candidatus Iainarchaeum sp. | reverse complement strand
CTATCCCATCACGCCGCAAACCGAGCTCATGCAGCGCTTTTCCGATTTTGTTTCCGACGGACTGGTTGCAACGGAACTGATTCTGGTGGAAAGCCAACACAGCGCCATGAGCTCCTGCATCGGCGCTTCGGCCGCCGGCGGCCGGGTGGCCACGGCCACCAGCGGGCCCGGACTGGCCCTGATGTGGGAAATGCTTTTTGTGGCATCCGGCATGCGTCTTCCCATTGTCATGCCCGTGGTGAACCGGGCCCTGTCCGCCCCCTTGAACATTCACTGCGACCATTCGGACGCCATGGGCGCGCGGGATTCGGGATGGATTCAATTATGGTCGGAAAACGCCCAGGAAGCCTATGACAACCTGATTCAGGCCTTTCGCATCGCCGAGCATCCGGCAATCCGCCTTCCGGTGATGGTCTGTTTTGACGGGTTTATCATCAGTCATTCCATCAGCCGGTTGGAATATCTGCCCGATGAGGTGGTGGGGCGATTTGCGGGTGAATTCGCACCGCAGCATCCGCTGCTGGATATCGAACATCCCGTGAGCTACGGACCGCTGATTCTGACGGATCAATACCATGAATACAAGAAAGTTCAGCATGACGTCATGGCCGGCGTGGCGCCGATCGTCGAAGCGGTGGCCGCGGAATTTCACACCATTTCGGGACGACAATACGGGCTGTTTGAGGCCTACCGGCTGGCGGACGCCGATGTCGGCATCGTGGTATTAAATTCCGCCGCCGGAACCGCCAAGGACGCCGTTGATGAAGCCCGGACCCGGGGGATCAAGGTGGGCCTGTTAAAACCGAGACTTTTCCGTCCGTTCCCATACGAGCAAATCGCCGCGGCCCTGGGTCACCTGAAAGCGGTTTGCGTGCTCGACCGCGTCGATTCCTTTGGCGCCTGCGGTCCGCTGTATGCTGAAATCGCCGCCAGCCTCTATCCCCTGGATAAACGTCCCCGACTGATCAACCGGATCTATGGCCTTGGCGGGCGGGATTTTCTGCCCCGGGATGCACAAGGGGCCATTGAAGAGACCGCCGGCATCGCCGGGGGTCAAACCGGCGCCGTCCCCGTTAAAGAATATATCAGCGTCAAGAATTAACTACTCATTATCATATATTTTTCATTCAAGGAGCATGTCATGTCAGCATCGCTTAAATTGAAAGAGCTTGCGAAAAAAGAAGTCCTGCTTGCCTCGGGCCACCGCATGTGCGCGGGATGCGGCGCGGCCGTCGTGGTTAAAATGGTCCTGCTGGCTGCAAACAAGCCGGTGGTCGCCTGCTCGCCCACCGGATGTCTTGAAGTCACCACCGGTATTTCCGATTTCACGTCCTGGAAGATTCCCTGGATCCATTCGGCTTTCGAAAACGCCGCCGCCACCATATCCGGCG
This sequence comes from Candidatus Iainarchaeum sp., assembly GCA_003558235.1. Taxonomy (GTDB): domain Archaea; phylum B1Sed10-29; class B1Sed10-29; order B1Sed10-29; family B1Sed10-29; genus CSSED10-269. The sequence goes on along the minus strand of PWMI01000022.1, from coordinate 1,334 downwards.
TTGAAACCATGTACCGGGCCTTGAAAAAGAAGGGAAAAACAGATCAGGATATCGCCTTTATCGTTTTTGCCGGAGACGGCGGCACCTATGACATCGGGTTTCAGAGTCTTTCCGGGGCCATGGAACGCGGTCACGACATGCTCTATATCTGTTACGACAACGGCGCTTACATGAATACGGGAATCCAGCGCTCCGGCGCCACGCCCTTCGGCGCCGCCACCACCACCACGCCCGCCGGCGAGGTGATTCCCGGAAAGACCCAGCACCGGAAAAACATCACCCATATTATGGCGGCTCATGATATTCCCTACGTGGCCCAGGCGTCTCCCAGTCATCACGTGGACCTGATGCGCAAGGTTCAAAAAGCCCTGGCGATAAAGGGACCGAAATTTCTAAATATCATTTCGCCGTGCAACCGCGGTTGGCGCTCGAAAACCGATGACGCCATCACCCTTTCCCGAATGGCGGTGGATACGTGTTTCTGGCCGCTGTTTGAAATTGAAAACGGCCGCACCCGGCTGACCCATACCCCCAGGGAAAAGAAACCGGTGATCGATTTTTTAAAGCCTCAGGGGAGATTCGGGCATTTCTTTAAAAAAGACAATGAATGGATGGTGGAAAAAATTCAGGAATATGTGGACCGGCAGTGGGATATGTTGACGGCCGCCGATGTTTCCATAGCGGAAAAAAACGAAACCCTCGGCCATGCCTAAACGGACCGACATCCAAAAAATTCTGATCATCGGCGCCGGCCCAGACCCTCGCCGACCGCCAGTATCAGCAGATGCGAAACGCCGCCAACGCCATGTGTCATGGGATTGCAAGCCTGAAACGATGCGCGCTGTCGGTTCGGTCCCTGCAGGAATATTACCGTTTTTCAGGTCATCGGAACTTTCATCCGCCGCATAAAACGCAAAGAATAGGAAATCATGGAAAAAGAAAAAGCGTTTGAACAAATTGCTGAAGAAATCAAGGGTCGGCCGATTCTCGTGGCCAACAGGGGGATTCCCGCCCGGCGCATCGCCCGGTCCATCCGGGAGAGCTTCGAAGCCGTTCCCATTATCACGGCTACGGATGTAGACCTTTCATCCCCGGCCAACCCAGCCGCTCAAGAGCTGATTTTGCTGGGAAGCAATCCCAGGGCCTACCTGGATATCGATCTGATTATCCGTAAAGCCAAAAAAAGGGGGGTGATCGCCATTCACCCGGGATGGGGGTTTGCGGCTGAAGACGATTCTTTTCCGGAAAAATGCAAGGCCGCCGGCATCATATTTATCGGGCCCGATACCGCGGCCATGGGAGATCTCGGAAATAAAGTAAAAGCGAGGGCCCTG
>PWMI01000003.1 GCA_003558235.1 Candidatus Iainarchaeum sp. | reverse complement strand
TTGCATACTATCTGCAGAAGGTTCCTGGGGTATTTCTGTACGTTGGTGTGAACCCCACATCCGGTCAGCCTTATCCACCGTTGCACAACGCACGCTACGACTTTAGCGACGAGGCCTTACCTATAGCAATGCATACACTGGCCTCCCTGACACTAGGGTTTCTCATCCGGTCATTGCCAAGCAAATAGCTTCTCACTTTGCTATCAAACGCATTCCATTTTTTACAACGCATTGATGGCGCCATCATTGTTATCAATACGGCCAAAAATGGTACACATCCGTCTCCATGATGATCCCATAGGTATACCAAAAACTGCCGAAAAAGAAATCCCCTATAAGCAGTCCCGCAGCAAAATACATGAGTGGAGGAATGGCCTTCGAGCCCGCATATTTCACCACGAGCCATTTGATCAACCAGGCGATGAAAACACAGAGCCAGATTCGTTCCATGGTCCAGGATGCGCTAATGGCATAGCCAACGGGATGAAAGGGCCACCAGGCCAGGTTCATCCGAAGCACCGCCAATCCTGCTGCGGTAATCATGCCAACTCCCATGGCAACGCTTGGTCCGGCCTGCCACCGCTGAGGTTGCTGAATCCAAACGTTGACCTGCTCCCATGTCTCCCTGGCAAGTCCTTCAGGTAAAACGCTCATCTGAGCCGATATGCCGTATCGGTTAAAGGACCAGATCACCGCCCAGAACATACCCAAGGTCGCCGTAACCACAGCGATGGCCATGGCGATACAGAGCTTTCCATTGTCATCCATCCGAAGGCGTTCTCCAATACGAAAACCTTCCATACCATGGGGCATCGGATGGGACCGCATGACGCGATTAAAGAAGTTAAGGAAGCCAAACATAATCAGGTCCGGCCGTAAATGCTCACGCATATACACCGGCCCAAGCAGGTTGACAATCTGGCGGTGGACTCCAACAGGGTAGAGATCATGGGAGGGAGGACCCAACTCGGCTCGCATACGCGTGATAGCGATACTCAACAGAAAATAGAGGAAGAAAAAGCCGATCGTAATCGGAAAGGACATACCAGCAGCAATACAGAATGCGACCAAAAAACCAAAGCCGCCAAGCAACAGCCATAGGGCCAACCAGGCTTCGAGGCGCTCCCACCTGGATACGCCCTCAACGCGATGCAGCAGGATACCAATCATGCGTTTGATGTGATGCCTCGAAATCCATAGGGCCGTGAACGCAAGCACATAATACCCCCCAGCTGCCTGTTCCTGGGTAAATGGAAATCCGGGCATGCCTTGCACGCCATAATAACTGGTCAGAACTAGCTGCAGCTTCCAGAAGAAAAAGAAAAACCAGGCAGAGAAGGCCAGATCAAGAGGCATGAATAAGGAGATCCCGATGATGCACGGGTAGAATGATACCCATGCAGGCCCCATGTCGATCCAAGGACGCTCCGTAAACATCGTCTGTAGGTTCATGATCTGCACTATGGGGATGCGTGGAAATAACGGAAAAAGGACGTTGAGGCCATTGACGATGTTAATGGATGCGGCGATGCCAAAAGCAATCCAGAATGAGCGACTGCGAACGAGTGAACCGGTCCCAGAGCCCAGCATGAGAGGTACTTGGATGATAGGATAGGCCAGCTTCTCGTGCTCGGTCCATTGCTTGCGAAATACCAGTAACAAGCCCGCCATAACGGCGCAAAGCGCGATCATAAATGCAGACCACCACATGACAGGTCCAAGCCAAGGACGCAGATTAGCCCAACGATACATGGAGTCCTGCCCCATATAAGCGCTCTCAAGGGCTTGTGGATCCCGGACGACAAGCCACTGCGGTACAAGCTCCACGATATCGGTATACCGGCCCTCAAGGGGAGCCATCCGGTGCAGAAAAGCGATGGATGGAATCAACACTTGCAGGGTGTCAACACCGGCCACCGAAGTCGCGATGCTGAGCATGATGTAGACCACCATAATCTCGGCGGCGGTTAGGGCCCAAGTCGGCTTGTACAACCTCAGCCCCGCGTTACCCGCAACGAGAATGCAGATCAGGAAGATAACATTAGCGTATAGGCTAAGGGTCGTGGGCTCACCCGTGTACCATACCAATTCAGTAAGCGCAAGCCACATTGAGTTCATTGGAATGAGACAAAAGCCAATGACAACGCTGCGCAAGGTTACTTTCATGATGGTAAAACGCCGACGGTTGTACTAATACGGCCAGAAGTGGTACACATCTGTCTCCATGATGATCCCATAGGTGTACCAGAAACTCCCCATGAAGAAATCGCCGATGATCAGACCGACGGCAGCCTGAAATGCAGGCTTGTAGAACTTGGCTCCCGCATACCGAAGCACAAGCGCTTTAACCAACCAGGCAATGAAAACGCACAGCCAGATCCGCTCCATCGTATAGGAAGCGCTAAGGGCATATCCCACGGGGTGGAAAGGCCACCATGTAAGGTTCATCCGCATTACAGCCAACGCCAGAGCCGTTATCATCCCGATCACAGTAGCCATAGGCAGGCCTGCCTGCCAGCGGGGCGGATGGTTGATCCACATATTGACGTTATCCCATGTTTCCCTGGCGAATACCTCGGGCAGTACGCTAACATTGGCAGTCAATCCATATCGGTTGAACGACCAGAGCAGGGCGAAGAACATGCCCAGTGTCCCCGTAACGATGGCCACGAACATGGCGATTAACAGCCGACCATACTCCATTTTCATGCGTTCAGCGATTCGAA
>PWMI01000077.1 GCA_003558235.1 Candidatus Iainarchaeum sp. | reverse complement strand
CTTACCGCAAAATGGAAGAGCTGGGCATTGTGATGCCTGTTATCTCAATGGAATGCCGGTACCGTAAACCTGCCAGGTATGACGATCTCCTGACTGTGCGGACAATAGTCCGTGAGATGCCCGAGACACGAATTGTATTTGATTATGAGATTTACAACGAACAGGAGATGCTGGTAAACGAGGGGCGGACAACCCTGGTATTTATCGACAGTACAAAGGGCAGACCCGTCAGGATGCCGGAATACCTCGTATCGGTCCTTAAACCCTGCTTTGACAAAAAGCCGGGATTAAAATGAAAAGACAAATTAACACCAGTATATAAAGTTTTTTGTTATCTCTGTAATGAAATTGCCATTGGTTCGTCTTCATGATGTAAACAGGTGATCAGGCCGTAACACAACAGTGGTACCCCGGGCTGAAAATACCCTGAAAAACAAAATCTTATTATTAACCAAAAATCAAAATGATGAAAAAGACAGCCATAATACTGGTAATTTCAATGCTGCCCCTGATTTTGCAAGCACAGCAAAACCCTGTGGAGCGGATATTTAACAAATACTCGGGACTGCAGGGCATTACCAGTGTACGGATATCACCGGGCATGTTTTCAATGCTTGCAAATATGGATAAAGGGGATGATGAGCTCAGGAGCCTTGCCTCATCGGTAACTTCACTACTTATTCTGCATGCACCCAATGCAGCTGTACAAACCCATTCTCTCGATTTCTACAATGAGGTACTGAAGGACCTTGCGGTGGAACACTATAATGAACTGATGAGGGTTAACAGTGCTGAACAACAGGTGCTGATTCTTGCCGATGAAGACGGAGGAATGATAAGAGAGTTGATAATGCTTGTAGGGGGCACCGGCGATAACGCACTTATATGCATAAAAGGCAACATAGACATGAAAAAGATCTCTTCACTTGCAGGAATTAACGCACCGGGCATGGAGCATTTCATGAACATGCAGGAATAACAGGCGTCCTGGCGGACAATCAATAATTTAAAATGGATACAGACCGGTTCAAACTTGAAATATTGCCGCTGAAAAACAAACTTTACCGGTTTGCATCCTCCCTGCTGAATGATAGCGAAGAAGCACAGGATGCAGTGCAGGAAGTTTTTATCAAGATGTGGAATTTGCGCAGTAATATTGATAACCTCAACTCACCCGAGGCATTTGCGATGAAAGTGACCAAAAACCATTGTCTCGACAGGATAAAAGCAAGAAGGACAGTTTCACTTGAGCATACTAAAAGCCTGATGTACACCGAAACGGACTGGGAGGATCCCGAAAACAGGGCTGAGACGGGTGATGCGGCGGAAATATTGCGAAAACTGATGGATAAACTGCCTGAGCAACAAAAATCAATAGTACATCTGCGCGACATTGAAGGTTACGAATTTGAGGAAATCGGGCAGGCACTGGACATGACGGTGAACACCATAAGAGTTAACCTGTCACGTGCCAGGAAAAAGCTGAGGGAAATGTATCTAAAAAGAGTTGACCATGGATTTGAAAAAAATAAGATTATTACTGGAAAACTATTATGAAGGAAAGACAGGCAGGGAAGAAGAGGCCCTTTTAACCCGGTTTTTCCTGAGTGATAAAGTTCCGGCAGACCTGGAGGCTGACCGTCTGCTCTTCCTTTCCGTTAAGGATGCTTCAGACCGGGAGATACCCGATAAGGAGTTTGATAAAAAACTGTTTGATGCAATTGAAGAGAATGACCGGTTAAAAAAGAGGTCAGCAAAAATGAGGCTTATATATACCATTTCGGGAGTTGCTGCTTCATTGCTTCTGATAGTTGGAAGCTACCTTCTGTTTTTCGAAGGGGAGGTACGTGAAGTGGTTGCCACTGATGGTCACTATTCCGAGCAGGAGATGCTGATGGCCTATACTGAAGCAAAGAACGCCCTTTTGCTTGTATCATCTGTAATGAATACCGGTACAGAACAGCTTGAATCATTATCAAAAATGACTGAGGCAACACGCGAATTAGGGGCAATTCATAAGTTCCACCAGGGAGCAACCGGGTTGGGGGTACTTTCAAAATTCGATGAGACAGTGTCAGCTTTGCAGCCTGACAGTCAATAGCCGGGAAAACCAGCAAATATCTGAAAAGCAAACATCTGATCAGTAAATCACTAACAGTAAACAAATAACAGTAGACAATTAACAAGAAAACTACTAACAAGTAAATAACTAACAAGTAAACAAATAACAGCAAACAATATGAAAACCATTGCAGTCATTACAATGCTAATTCTGATGCCGTTGAGCCTGACGGCACAGGGAAGCCCGGCTGACCGGCTTTTTGAAAAGTATTCCGGAAAAGAAGGATACACATCGGTCTTCATCTCAAGATACATGTTCAGCCTGTTTTCAAACCTTGAAACAGCCGACAAAGAGATTGAGGACGTATTCAGCAGGCTCACGGGCATAAGAATTCTCGCGTCGGATAAGAAGATGGAGGCGGGTGTGAACTTTTTCGATGAGATAATGAAAGACCTTCCTTCAGGTGTATACCAGGAGTTGATGGTGGTAAGAGAAAAGGATCAGGATTTCAAGTTTTTGATAAGAGAAACGGATGGTATTATAAACGAATTGCTCATGGTGGCCGGAGGTGTGTCAAACAATGCACTGATAAGCATACAGGGCAATATAGACCTGAATACTATTTCAAGGCTGTCACGCTCAATGAAAATTGATGGCCTTGACGCTCTTGAAAAAAT
>PWMI01000092.1 GCA_003558235.1 Candidatus Iainarchaeum sp. | reverse complement strand
TGCCGCATCGCCTGCGCACCGTCAGTGCGCTGATCCGGTGCAGGCGTCTGCGGGGGGTGTCGGTTTCCACTGAATACTATATTTACATAGCCGTATAATCATTTTTTGGAGGGTGGCGTTATGCGGATTTATGTACATGATTCATGTAGGTTTACGTTGATCGAGTTGCTGGTGGTGATAGCGATCATCGCCATCCTTGCGGCAATGCTTATGCCTGCTCTGGAGCGGGCGCGTGCGTCCGCGCAGAGCGTGTCCTGTGTGAATAACTTGCGCCAATTGGGTGTTGGAGCTGCGATGTACGCCAGTGACTACGATGGTTGGACTCCGAGCGCCCAGGGCGGAGTTGAGGCAAGGGATTATACTCCATTGCTGCATGACTGGTATTTTCTTAACGGCACCGGCAGCGGTTTGCTCTATTCCATGGAATATATCGGCGCTCCCAATCCATATTATTGTCCGGGCCGTCGCGGTGGCCCTTACAGCAAAGAATGTCCCAATAACGGTATGCAAAGATTAATTGATGCCGTAACCGGACAGAACTTTTACGCGCGTCCTTTTGCGTCCTACCTCATTGCCGGAGCACATTTCAATACCGCAAACCAACCACCAAAGGATTATAAATGGCACAATTTCGACAGAGTTACAAGCCGTCTTGTCTGGAGTTTTGAAGTGGCTAAATTCCGCACATCCACGGGCGAGCGCCTGGGCCCTACCGCGACGGGCCACGGTCCCGGATACAACGTGGCCTTCTATGATGGTTCCGCCCAATGGATTGAGGATCGCCAAAATTATCCTGAAAGCCCGGGGACCAGTTTCACCTCGCATCACCTGATAGCTGTGCCCCATCGCCGTAATTGGGGGCCGAACTGGGACATGCCCCGCTACATCCTCCAGGAACTTCAGGGCTGGAGCTGGGCGGAGGTGCGTGCTGCGATTTACGACTGAACCCGTAAGGCTCGGTGGCCGATGGAATAATCCATAACGGCCGCCCAACCAGCTCCAATAATTGGCATAGTAAAACCGGAAGAACCAGAATTCCTTCCAGAGAAAAGTGCGTGAGCAAAAAAACGAGCGATGTAATGAGGCGCTTTGATGTTACGAGCTACGGCGCCGCAGGTGATGGCGCCGCTGACGATACCGCCAACAGGATCGAGTGGAATCGCGGTGGGGGTGTCCGGGTGCTGGGCGGAAGCCACTATAACATCACTGGCAACTATATAGATCGTTCCGGTGGGCCAGGCATCCGTCTCCAGCCCCGCAACGGTGCGCCTTGCCTGTGTTTTGCCATAACCGGCAACGTTATATACCGCAGCGGCAAACCGGAATGGACCGAAGAGGGGTATGACAGCGCGCACGTGCTTATTGAAGGGACTCATGGGTTGAGTTTTACAGGCAACAGCATGTGCGTGGGGCAGGATGACGGAGGCGGGCGAAATTCCCCGGATTACGGGATAGTGCTGCGTGCGCTGGAAAACTCCGTGGTCAGTGAAAACACAATGCACATCGGTGCACTGAAAAAACTGACGGCCGATTTGGGCGAACATGGCGAAGGTGTTATTATCAGGGACAATGTGGGCAGCCTCTACAACAGCCCTGATGTTTCTATCTGGAAATCGGACAGGATTTGAACTCGCTCCAATCCTATGCGTCGGCTGCTTTTCCCCGGCATAGACAATATAACCTATGATTGTCAGGGGCAGATATACTGCTGGTGCATGAAGACAGGCAAGCGCAGGCAGGTCGACCATGAGGACAATTTGCGCTCCGGCCCACACTAAAATCGCTACAGCGCAAATTCCTCGCAATTTGACAGGGGTGTTTTTTTATGCTATTTTTATTTATAAATAAGGTTTTTTGGCATTATGTATTACTGCCTGGCCCACGGATAGGGATTGCCGCAGGCCGGAAGCGTCGCTTACTTGAGCGAAGGCGTTTTAAGATAATCTGTTTTTTTGGGAGGAACAGGCTATATGCGCAAGTTAATGGTAAAGGCGTTAAGGTTTACTTTGATTGAGCTTTTGGTGGTGATAGCAATCATCGCTGTCCTTGCAGCGATGCTGATGCCTGCCCTTGAGCGGGCCAGGAAAGCTGCGCAGTGTGTGGTTTGCATGAGCAACCTGAGGCAAATCCACCTCGGGTTCCAGTTTTACGGGAATGATTCTGATGGAGAAGCTCCCTATCAGCCCCGCTTTACCGCACAGACCGAAACCTGCAAACACAGCCCGGGGAGCGGCTGGCATACCGTAGAAACCCAGGATTACGTGCCCTTCGCTCTGCTCGGGTGCCCGAGCAATAACGAACCCGTCCAGAAAGGTGACAACAGAGCGCCAGGCCTGCATTACATGTATCGTTACAACAGCAACAGGGCGTTGAATTACGGGGACCCTCACGTGACACCGATGCCACGGGAACATAATGCCCCCTACCTCGAACTGAGGGAAAGGCACGGCCGTCTGCTCTTCGATCAGAACCGGACACACAGGTGGCTGTTCGGCGATGCCGTGCATGCACGGCGGGATGGGAACGGCCGTATAAACGTAAGAAGTAGGAATTGGTATAATAAAGGCTGGTCGCACATTGATGGCGGACACCTGATGCGACATGACGGAGTTGGCGCCTGGGTGGATAACCAGGGCCGTTTTCCCCATGATTGGTATTTTGCAGCCAATTTTCGCGATTATGACACCTTTCTGGCCGCTGCTTTAGTATCTTATTTGTAAACTTCTTGTTTTTTTGGCAAAAAGATTTT
>PWMI01000051.1 GCA_003558235.1 Candidatus Iainarchaeum sp. | reverse complement strand
GGCTGGGGGTCATCGGACTGGTTGGCGCAACGGTGGTCACCACGATCTTCGCCGTGGCCGCCGGTCTCTTCGCCGGACATCCGCTGAGTCCCCTGAGCTGGGTGACCAATATCGTGACGGGGTACTTCTGATGAGCAACCTGGTCGCGATCCTTGTCCCCTTTGCTCTCGCCACGCTCATGGCGGTGCCCGGTGCGGTCCGTTCTGTGGCGCGCCGCATCGCTCCGTTGGCGCCGCTTGCGCTAATTCCCGTTCTGCTGGCCCCGGCGGAAGTCGAATTGGGGTTGCATCTGGTCGGAGTGCAGCTCGGGCCGGACGCAGCCTCGGTGCCCCTGGTGTGGCTCACACTGCTGGCCTGGAGTCTCGCTGGCTGGCTGGCGGCCAGCCACGTGAACCGGCGCCGTACGCTGTTCTGGTACGGATGGTTGCTCGCGCTCGGTGGGATGAACCTGCTGCTGCTGGCCGGGAACGTGGTCAGCTTCTATCTCGGATACATAACGATGAGCCTTTCGGCCTATCTGCTGGTGATCCATGCCAGCAGCTCCGAGGCTTGGCGCGCCGGACGCGTCTATATGGTGATGGCCCTGGCTGGGGAGGCGGCGATCCTGGCCGGTGTCTTGTTGCTGGCCGGGCAATTGGGCAACGTGGCGTTCGCCGATCTGCTTGACAGGCCCGCTGCTGAGGCCCTTGCGGATGGGCCGGCACGGTGGCTTCTCCTGATCGGGTTTGCCGTCAAGCTCGGCATTCTGCCGCTGCATCTGTGGCTGCCGCTGGCACATCCGGTCGCGCCGGTTCCCGCAAGCGCCATTCTATCCGGCGTTATCGTCAAGGCCGGTCTTCTCGGCTGGCTTCGCATGGTGCCGGCATTTGCCGCCGACCCGCCGGTCATTGGTTACTGGCTACTCGGATTCGGACTGCTGACTGCGTTCGGCGGCGTGGCCCTCGGCCTGACGCAAACCCGCATCAAGACCGTGCTGGCCTATTCCACCATCAGCCAGATGGGACTGATCCTGTGTGGATTCTCGGTGTGGTTTCAGATGCCCGATGAGCGCGATTCTGTCTTGGCGCTGCTGGGACTTCTGGCACTGCATCACGGCCTGAACAAGGCCGCGCTCTTTCTCGCCTGCGCCTGCCAGCCCGGAGCAACCCGCTGGCGGCTCACGCTTTTCGCCCTGCCGGCGATCTCTCTGGCCGGAATGCCATTCACCACTGGATTCCTTGCCAAGGACGTACTCAAGCAGGGCCTGGAATCGGCCGCAGCCGGAGCGTGGATCATGCTCCTCCTTGCGCTGACCTCGGCGGCAACAGCGCTGCTGATGTGGAAAGCCTTCGGGCTGGCCCGTGCAATGACGAAGCCGGGGCATGCCGCGCATCCGGGTTGGGTCTTGCTGGTACTCGCCGCCCTTACCGTGCCTTGGCTGCACGGTGCTTCACTCGACGTGGTTTCATGGCCTGACCTGGGCAAGCTCCTCGAGTCAGGTTGGCCGCTGTTGCTGGCGGTCGTGCTGATCGGTCTGTCTAGACGTTTCCCTTCCAGGGCACGCCTCGAACTCCCGGAAGGTGATCTGGTCGTTCTGTTCGAGCACCTCGCAACGCGATTGGCCCGCATCGGCCGGGTCCTGCCTCGCGTGGGCCTGCCCTCCGGCTGGATTCGGACCTGGGTCGCGCCCGCTCAATTCCTGCTGGCACGCCTCGAAGCGGACGAAGCGCGTCTTCCACTCGTCGGTCTGGCCCTCCTGGCAATCGCAGTAATGCTGTGGATGGTGACCGGCATGGGTGGCTGATTGCCACTCCAGTGCAAGTGACCTGAATCCGGAGTCTATAGATCCCCTTTTCGTTGGCCCGAGAGTCGTCCGTACGCAGGCAGCGCGACGAGCCGTCCTGCAGCGCCTGAAGCTTTCACGCGGCCATGTTCAGCGCCTTTTCCCCGGGGGGCGCGGCGGAGCCGATATGCAGGACGTCTTCCAGAACCACCGTACCGTCCGCCCCGATCATTGCACTGACGAGCAGATGCGTTCCCTCCCCATCCTTCCAGCTGTTCAGCCAGTCAAAAAGGATCTTATCCTGCAACGCCGCGAAGACGGTTACGTAAGTCCAGCAAAAGCAGTGATTGTGAAACATGCTGACTTGGAAGGCCCGTGTCCGGACGCGCATTCTCACGGCACCGGCGGCCAAAATCGCACAAGAAACCGCCGATACGGAGCAAAAGCGGCTCTTTCACATCATGTTGAGTTCGAGTTTGGCTTCCTCGGTCATCATTTCGGGGGTCCAGGGTGGCTCCCACACCAGGTGGACCTTGGCGTCGGTCACACCTTCGGCGGTCTTGATCTTTTGCTCCACCTCTTGAGGGAGGCTACCGGCCACCGGGCAATTCGGCGAGGTCAGTGTCATCTTCACTTCCACGGCGCCCGTATCGGCGATGTCCACGTTATAGACGAGTCCGAGCTCGTAGATGTTCACCGGGATTTCGGGGTCGAAAACGGTGCGCAGAACCTCGACGACTCTCGCGTGCACTTCCTGAATGTCATCTGTGGAAAGGCCCATGGTGCTTCTCCTCCCTTGGATGTGGTTTGATCAGTCCTGTCCGGTCTTCTTCATGGCCTGAAACGCCATGCCGTAGAGCTTGATCTGCTCGATCATCGCCTTCAGACCGTTTTGCCGCCCCATGGTGAGGTTCTCGGTCAGCCCGAGTTCGGCGATGAATGCAGGCGGGGTTTCAACAATCTCCTGTGGCGTGCGGCCCGAGTAGACTTTCATCAGGATCGCGATGAGCCCGTT
>PWMI01000034.1 GCA_003558235.1 Candidatus Iainarchaeum sp. | reverse complement strand
TGAAGCTGGTTACCACCTGGTCGTTGTGGGTGTATTCGCCTGGTCCGGTAAACGTTACAGGGTCATCGCCGGCACAGTAGGGGCCGTATTCGGGGCAGTCGAACACCGGCAACGGGTGTACCACAATGCTGAATTCACAGGAGGATTCGCAGCCGTGTTCATTCGTTTCGGAATAGATGAAATTGAAGGTGCCGGCTGTTGCGGGGTTGAAGCCGGTTACCACCTGGCCGTTGTGGGTGTATTCGCCCGGCCCGGTAAATGTTACAGGGTTATCACCGGCACAGAACGGGCCGTATTCGGGGCAGTCGAACACCGGCAGCGGGTGTACCACGATGCTGAATTCACAGGAGGATTCGCAGCCGTGTTCATTGGTTTCGGTATAGATGAAGTTGTAGGTACCGGCTGTTTCGGGGTTGAAGCCGGTTACCACCTGGCCGTTGTGGGTGTATTCGCCTGGCCCGCTAAACGTTACGGGGTCATCGCCGGCACAATAGGGGCCGTATTCGGGGCAATCGAATTCGGGAAGCGGGTGTACGGTGATAATGAATGTGCAATAGTTTTCGAGGTGGTCTCCTTCCGCATAAGTATAGGTGATCAGGATTTCACCGGTATGGTCGCATGCCGGCACAAACAGGTAGGTTTCGGTGTTATCGTCGTAAGTGACACCGGTGCCTGAATAGATTCCGCCGGGGGGCGATGCACCTTCCAAAACAAATGGCTCGTTGTTACAGCACACCTCAATATTGCCGGGGCATGTAACATCAGGAAGATCATCCAGTACACCCCATGTGTCGAAAACTTCCATATCGGCATGTACTGTAATTTCGCGATTTGGGTCGCCCAACCATTCACCGCCATCCCAGCCTGGGCCAAATGCATCGGAGAAGTATTTGTATTCGTGCTCGCCCTGGGGTATCTGCACGATAACGGTATAGATAAGTTCATCAGGTTTGTCATCGTTTGTTATGCGAATCATTTCTATTGATCCGGCTTCACCAGGCACTGCCCAATCAGTAAAGCTGCCGGTGAGATAAACTGTGTGGAGGTCGGGGTTGAAGCCTTCCACGCCTGTCATGTTGAGGTTGAATGTTACGTTATGCAATTCACTTTCGGTTGTAAAATGCGCCGGCCCTGCCCAGTCGCTGATCTCATCACCAACATGAGCACGCACGTAAAAAGAATAAGTTGTGGCGGGGGTGAGTGATGTGAGCGGGTAGGGCTTGGTGGTGGTTTGTGTGATCAGGTTGCCCGTACCCGGTTGAAAGCCTTCAGTTCCCCACTCTATGTCCCATGAATCGGCGCTGCTCGGCTGGTGCCAGTCGAGATCGGCGCTGGCAGAGGTAATGTTGATTGCGGCGAGATTCAGTGGAATAATAATATCCGGATGAGGGTTGAAGTTCAACAGGATGTCGTCAATGTACCAGCCTGAGCTTGTTGAACTGGAGCTACTACTCTCAAAATGGAATGCGATCTGCACATTTTTGTTTGCAAATCCCGACAGGTCAATTAATGGATATGACCATATTCCACCTCCTGTTCCAGTATAACTTGGTGAAATATTTACCCAATCTGAGGTTCCTTCTTCCCTGACCTGAACCCTTCCATAAGATGTGGACGCAAAGGAAAACCAATGCCAAAAACGCAATCTTGGAAACTCAGAAGCATCCGGGATAAAAATTGAAGGACTAATAAAACGTGAAGTAGCATTAGATCGATAATTACCTTCAAGATTGGTTGCCAAGCAATTTTGACCATTAAACGCCGAGCCCGGGCCACTTGTTGGCTCTCCAACTTGCCATGTTCCGGTTTCGGAATACCAGTCTCCAATTCCGGATTCAAAGCCCTCAGGGTTTAAAAAAACTATAGGCCCGGTAATCAAACGTATGTCATCAATATAAAATCCTGCTCTTGTCAAACTACTGCTAGTGCTGGTGAAATGGAATGCGACCTGTACAGTTTGACCTGCATAATCACTTAGATCCACTGCACAGTCACTCCAAACATTACTACTGCCAGTAAATGTTACAGAAACATTATCCCAAGTCGTACTACCTGAAACTTTAACCTGAACACGCATGTTACCTAGGTCTACAGAAGTAGTAAACCAGTTATAAAAACGCAATCGCGGGTTTTCTGAAGCTGCCGGCACCGTAAATGGTGGACTTGACAGTTTGCTTTGAGAATTACTAAAATAATTTCCTGTCAAGTTTGTACCTATACAGTATTGTCCATGTTGTGCTGATGGTGGACCACTACCAGGAATTCCCAACTCCCATGCGCCACTTTCAGCATACCAATCTCCATAACCTTGCTCAAAGTTCTGTGGAAAAGCCACATACGGTCCGGTAATCAAACGTATGTCATCAATATAAAATCCTACTCTTGTCAAAATACTGCTAGTGCTGGTGAAATGGAATGCGATCTGTACAGTTTGACCTGCATAATCACTTAGATCCACTGCACAATCACTCCAAACATTACTACTGCCGGTAAATGTTACAGAAACATTATCCCAAGTCGTACTACCTGAAACTTTAACCTGAACACGCATCTTACCCCGGTCTACAGAAGCATTAAACCAGTTATAAAAACGCAATCGCGGGTTTTCTGAAGCTGCCGGTACAGTAAACGGCATCCTGATTAATCGGGTACTGGCATTCGGGGTATAATCACCCCCTAAAACCGTTCCAGCACAATTCTGTCCACTAAAGGCTGATCCCGGCCCGCTGGTTGGCACACCCACCTCCCAAACACCATGATCAACGTACCAATTTTCAAAC
>PWMI01000024.1 GCA_003558235.1 Candidatus Iainarchaeum sp. | reverse complement strand
TGGGGCTGTTTTGAGTTGTATATAAAATAGCGGATGCGCCGATGGTATTGTTCCATGAAATATTCCGCTGTGATTGCAAAAGATTTATACACGCCTTCGCGGATTGCCACGGATGGAACCATAACGATGAACTTGGACCAGCCATAACGCTCATTCAATTCATACATGGTCTTGATATAGCAGTAGGTCTTTCCGGTCCCGGTTTCCATTTCAATATCCAGGTTTACCTGGCAGACCTTGGTGCTGATCAGGCTCGCAGATTGTGGAAGATTCTGTCTTCGCTGAACTGTCTGGATATTTTCCAGTAACTGAGGCGGGGTTAATATCAGTTCATGATTTCGAAACCCGGTTGTAGATAAATCAATGGCAAAAAGATTTTGCTTATCTCCATGGCCATTTTTCTCTTTTCCGGGATCAATCCGGTATTTGATCCCCGACATTTTCGGTTGCCCCTGAAAGCAATCGGCCACTGCATTGACCGCATCAGCTTGGAAAGATTGTTTTTTGAATTTGAGTTTCATGAATTAACCCATTGTCCGTTAAATCGTTTTGACTTCCGTGCCCGGCGACATCATTTTGAAAATTTGTTCCACATTGATTTTCACACTGTCACTGCCAAAACCGTCATCACGAAATACTGCGCGGAGTGGTTTGCGTTTTGCCAAAATTTTGATCATATCCTCGGTAATGTCCCGGTCAAAGCATGCAGCCAGCACATTGTCATCCACAAAAAATACTGTTTTACCGGCAATGGTTTCTTTGGAGATGGGCAGGGCCAGATCAATACCCCAATCGAGAAAAACCTGGAACAGCAAGTCTTCGGGCCGCCGGTCTTCTTTAATGTGCTCTGCAAACAACTGGAGCTGATCTTGTTTGACTGCATCCGGAGTGTAATAGACGTCTTTCAGGTTCGAAGTATCAAGCTTGAAGACCCGGAAACCGATATCCAAATTTTGCGCTGTATCAGGATTTTCCTCTTTGATTTTTTTCCCGGCTCTGCGGATACGCTCTTTTCCGATTTCAGAAATATTTTTATAGCCTGCTTTGAATGCCTCGGATTTTTCATCGCAAGGCTCTGGGAGCTGCACCATGATGAATTTTCTACAGCCTCCATCTTTTGCATTTTGGTTAATGACGGCATGCGCTGTAGTGGAAGAACCAGCAAAAAAATCCATAATAATATCGTTTGCTTTTGTACCTATCTGAATTAGTGTTCCTACCAACTCTGTTGACTTTGGGAAGTCCATCACCGATGAGCCAAATAGATCCTTAATTACTTTTCGGCCATAATCATTTGAAATTTCTTTGGTGGTCCAGACTGATTTGACAAGAGTCTTCGCAATTCCACCATCTTTTCCAAGAAGGTAATCTTTTCTATATATACGCCACTCAGCTTCAAATTTCTCGGCAATAAGTAAGGCATTTTCTTTCACAACTTTATCTTTTCCCCAAGTCCAGCAGGTTTTTACCCCGTCTGGCGCATTTGGCCACACCTCATCTGTAAAAGTGGAATCCTTTGTATATGAAACCTTGCCGGTGGAGGGGTTAACATAAAGTGGATAATAGAGTTTTGGTCGTGTTGTTGGGTTGAATGATTGGTTTCGATTCCTTAAGCCAAGTAACCTATGACTTCCTATTTCGTCCTCACGGTTATATTCATCAACCATGCGACCTTCTTTCTCAACGCCATAAATTGAGTTTCCGTGCATGGAATTTTTGACAAAGATCAATATTGACTCATGAGTCTTTGCTACAAACTTGTCGAGATGACGTCCACGCGGATTTAGTTGAACAGCAAGTTGAACAACGAAATTTTCCTCCCCAAAAATCTCATCACAAATCTTTTTCAGATTATGCATTTCATGGTCATCAATTGAAATGAAAATCACCCCGTCTTCCCTTAGTAAACTCCTTGCCAACTTTAAACGGGGATACATCATGCTGAGCCAGTCGGAATGGAAGCGTCCGTTAGTATCCGTGTTGACAACCAGACGGTTACCTGCATCGTCTTTCTGAAGGGAATGCTTCAAAAAGGATTCCGTATCTTCGACAAAATTATCTTTGTAGATAAAATCCTTTCCCGTATTATAGGGCTGATCGATATAAATCATCTTAACCTTGCCAAGATAGGTTTCCTGCAACAATTTCAGCACATCCAGATTATCACCCTCAATATAAAGGTTTTTTGTGCTTTCAAAATCCACACTCTCTTTTTCACAGGGTCGTAGTGTCTTGGCCACGGGTGCATTTGCAGCCAGAATGGATGCATTTTTCCCCGGCCAGCTTAAGGTGTACCGCTCTGCCGGGCCTTCTACAAGATGCGGGGAAAGTTCCTGTCTTAAAAGATCAAAATCCACCGACTTTTTTACCTGACCTTGTTCATCCCGGTCTTCGGTAATGCAGTTTGGGAACAATTCCTCAATTTTTTTGATATTTTCATCCACCAAATCCGGGCTGTGCATTTTCAGCTTGTTCATATTTATTATTCCCTTTCTGCTTTTCCCCTTTTTTCCGTAATAAGGCGTTCTTCAATCAACCGCCTTTCTTTGCGAAGCATCCACTCAAGCTCTTTTTCTGTCGGCAGGTAAAGCAGATACTTTGAAGCAAATAACTGCTTATTTTCATGAAGTACCGAATATCTGGCAATGGCTTCATTTTTTTTCGGAACATAGAATAAGGCCGATGGTTGGGTTATCCCCCTTAACCTTCATCAAATCCTCATACATCCGAACATAACCGTCCATTTGGCCGATATCCTGATGAGTAAGTTCGCCGATTTTAAGGT
>PWMI01000026.1 GCA_003558235.1 Candidatus Iainarchaeum sp. | reverse complement strand
TGCTCAAACCGGCCAGGTGTTCTCAGTCCTCCATCGCAGCGGAAACGTCCATGATTCGAACGGTTCGGTCGAGTTTGTCCGCTACTGTGTCTGGCGGATAAAAGTAAGCGTTCTTTTTAGACATCTACCGCTTGCGAGAGCGATGCGGTAGACTTCCCATCGAGCTTTGGCTCAAGAGTTCTTTGACTTGGCCCAGTTGTGGGGCGTGAGTTCGTCGATCCGGGAGGCTGGATGGTCGTCGACTCGAGTAAGCACGTCGGTGAGGTAGGTTTCCGGGTTTATTCCCAGCATCCGGCAGTTCTCGATCAACGTAAACATCAGCGCCGCTCGGGGGCCGGCATTGGGATGGCCTATGAACAACCAGTTTTTGGCTCCGAGCTTGATCGGCCGCAGTGCGTTTTCGGCCAAATTGTTGTCGATTCTCGAAGGCGCGTGCAGGAAGCACTCGCGCAGCTCTTCTTCCCGGGCGAGCAGGTAGTTGATCGCCTTGGGCATGGCGGTCTTCTTCATCAGTTCGGTTTCGGCGTAGGTGCGCGCCCGCGCGAAAATCGAATCGACCAGGGGCTGGCTGCGGCGAGCGCGCAGTTTCAGGAGGTTTCGCGGACGCAGTTTGAAGTGGCGGGCCAATCGCTCGATGCGAAAGAGCCGGTCGATCTCGTCGAGATAAACGTTCGCCTCGGGCTCGCCCGCCTCGGCGGCCGGGATAAAGTAACGCCGGCCATGTGACCAACAGTTTACATGTATGACGCCCGGGCGCGCGGGAACTCCGCCGAAGTTGTTCGCTCCGTCGGTTTGCAGGATTCCTTGATAGTTTTCGAGAGTCTTTGCCGGGGTGGTTCCGTGCTTGCCTTCAGCGAACTCGAAGAACACCGGTCCGTCCAAGGCCCGGTAGGTCCACAAACAGCCCTCCTTGGTCGATCCCTTCTTTTGCGGGCTCATCAGCGGGACGGGTGTCGGATCCATCATCAAATAGTTCGTTGCGAGCGTCTCGGCGATGATCGCCCGGTAAATGGGGTCGAGCTTTTCGCAGGCCTGGCGCACCAGGGAGACCAACGTGTTGGGCGCGAAGCTTATCCCCTGCCGGGCGAACTGGCCGCACTGACGATGGTAGGGTTGGTGATCGGCGAAACGCCCGGTGAGGATGTTGGCGATCACACTCACATCGATGCGGCCTTTGGGAAGGACATTCGCCGGCCAGGGACTATAACTGACGGCGTCTCCGCCGGGGCTGGCATAAACGGTGCGCGTAATCACACGCACGTACCACTCGGCCGGTTTGCGTGCGAGCACTTCGATCTTCTCGGTGAAGGCCGGCTTCATCATCTTTCCGGTGACAGGACAAATCAGCTTCTTGAGGTCCGGATCGGGGACGCTCTCGGTGACTCGCGCAAGATTGGGGTTCAGCGGCTTGGGGCCTTTCTTTTTTCCCGTGCCCGCGGCCTTCCTTTTGGGCCGGGATTCCTTGGTTTGTTCGATCTCCCACCGGGAAGCTTCCTCTTCAATACCTTCAAGTTTCCCCTGGGCCGGATCCTCTTCGGGGCGCTTGTCCGAGCGCCGTCCATAAAGTTCCTTCTCCAAGGCTTTCACCCGCAAAGACAACACCTTGACCTCACTCTTGAGCCTCTGGTTCTCTTCGATGATCTGTGGAGCCGGAACGGTCATTTAAACGAAGCCTTTAAGTATCCGACAAACGGATACTGTCAAGCGAAAATCATGTTCCCATCAAGAAACTTTTCGCAACCAACGACGTTTCCGGCACTCTTGAAGGTCGAGTCCGCCCAGAAGAAGATTGAGCTCTGCGTGCGTCAGCTCGATCGCACCGTTTCCCGGCTGCGGCCAGCGAAAAGTTCCCTTTTCCAAACGTTTCGCGCAAACCCATAACCCGCTCCCATCCCAATAAAGGATTTTGAGACGGTCTCGACGGCGGTTGCAGAAGGCAAACAGGTGCCCGCTGGTCGGATCGGCCTGAAGGGTTCCGCGCACCAAGGCGTATAGCCCGTTGAAGCTCTTGCGCATGTCGGTAACCCCCGGCGCCAGGAACACACGCATTGCGGCGCTTTGCGAGAACATCATTTCCGGAGTCCCCTAACCACCTTCAGCACCCAATCGCAATCGACTCCCGAAGACACCTCCAGCTCGATCCCTCCTGGCAATCGGATCGTCATTTCCCCGGTCGGCCCGACCGGAACTCTGACCTCGCGAAACACCGGCCCACGCATGACCCGTTCTTTTCCCAACCACTTTCGCAGCGTTCCCAGTTTCAGATTACGCTTCCGCGCAAAAGCCACTTGGGTGAGGCCGCTCTCTCTATACGCGGCGATTAACTTTTCAATCTCCGCACGGCTGCGGCGTTCACGCTTGTCTCTTTTGGGTGTTTTACTCATCCCCGCCACCGTACCCGAACCCGGCGGCAAGCGGTAGATGTCTAAAAAGAGTGCTTACGGAAATGAACCAAACGGCCTTTCAATTATCCCGGGACTCCGGGCGGATAAACCGGTCCGCCGGAATCTCGTTGTGACCAGGCTTACTGTCGCGAGTCGCCCGGCCGATATACTGGGTAATTCTCACCAATTCGGCCGTTCGCCGAAATCCCGATCGAGTGAGGTGGAAATTTTCGCCGCTAATGACCTGCAGTTCTCCTGCAGTGGGGGGTGTCGCGGCGCGCGCGAACAGAGGGGCCGGATTTCGTGAAAGCGAATCCTCGGGCAAATTTGGGCGTTTCTGGCGGACTTCCGCAAAATCCTGCGGACGCGCCCGAAAAACCGTAGACTCTCCTGTGTGCGCCG
>PWMI01000084.1 GCA_003558235.1 Candidatus Iainarchaeum sp. | reverse complement strand
CCGGTTCAACCACATACAGTTGAGGATGACCATATACGATAATCTGGGTTCCAGCAGGCGTAGGATAATGCATCAAAAAGTTGGTGAGATAATAGAGGATGTTTACAGTGAAAATCTAGAAGATCACTATTACAATCTAAGCCGACACTTTGACGAAGGTAAGATGTACGATAAAGCTTACGAATACTCCATGAAGGCCAGCGATAAAGCCATGGAGAGTTTTGCCTTAGAATCCGCTTTGGATTACCTTGTAAATAGAGCTGCTGAGTCATTAAAGAATGCAAACAACATTGAAGATGCTGATGTTAAAGAGATCGAATTACTTACAAAGATCGGTGAACTCGCCTTCAATACCAGTGAATGGGATACGTCCATAGAGGCTTACAAAAAACTTCTTACAAAAACAACAGAACTCGGGGATAAAAAACTCGAAGCAGAGCATCTTCGTAAACTAGGACATATATACCGAGAGATGCAACATTTCGAAGATGCAAAAATTGTTTTCGAAAAAGCACTTGAGATATCAGAGGAATTCGAAGATAAAGAAGGAATAGCAGATTCCAACAGAGGATTGGGATATATACACTGGAGAGAAGGCGAATTGGACGAGGCGATCAAACATTACGAGGTGGCCATCGATGAAGCGAAGAAGATCGATAACAAACGTATGTTAGCCTACACCTTCATTGAGATGGGAAACATATACTCCATAAGGGGTGAAACTGACATCGGTATCCAGTACTATAAAAGGAGTTTACCCACTTTGAATTCACAAAAGGCCTATCGTGAATTGGCAAGAGCCTACAATAACATCGGAGATGGATACATGAAAAGAGGGGATTGGGCGATGGCCATAGAGAACTTTGATAAATGTGCTGAACAGGCCAAAAAGATCGGAAATAAAGATTTTCTCGGGTGGAGTTATTTCAACAAAGCCGAGGCTCTGATATATAGCGAAGAGATACACGAAGCCAGGAAGTATGCGGAAAAGGCCTATGATATAATGGATAAACTAAATGACAGTATCGGCAAGGCCTCTGTATTCAAAGTTATGGGTATTGCGGACAGAGAAGAAAGGAATTTTGAAGAATCTTTAAAAAATTTCCAAAAGGCCTTGGAAACCATCGAAGAGTTGGATATACCATTCGAGAATGCAGAATTAAAGTATGGTATCGGATTGGTTTACGAAAAGATGGGTGACAAAGAAACTGCTAAAACGTATTATCTCGATTCTAAATCCATACTTGAAAGCATCGGAGCCGGTCAATTCATGGAGAAGATAGATAAACAGCTCAGTGGTCTTGAAGAGCCTTAGACACGTACAGATCTCCACTCATCCTTGGTATCATCGCCATCAAAAGTGCAGAACGAAAGCAATCCCTTTTTCCAACCGTTCTTTCAGTCAACAAGTCTATCTGGGACGTTTCTCCCGAAAAATTTACTTTGATCCTCTGGAGAAGGTTGATACCGTCGGTGATGTCTTCGGGCCAATGTTTGGGATATAAAAAACCGGGTCCATGGCCGGTGCTTACACGTCCTTGCTCATCTTTTACCATGGCGATTTCGATCATGTAGGATCCATGGTCTGAGGAAAGTGTTCCACTATCTAGACCGACTCCATAATCGTAATCATCCGGTACCGAGGCTTTGAGTTCTGTTGTTTCGATCAATGGGGTTATCTCATGATGTGGGTTCGGTTCTGAAACCAATTCGATATCACCCAATAACTGTCTCATCACCTCGTCTATTATGCTTATCTTCTTTGGATCCTCTGTATAAGTATGTATCTTTACGGGCTTCAACCTTTTTCCATAAGAGTTTATGATCCCCTGGCGGATACGGGTGGAACTCACAGGTAAAAGGTCATCAGCCAGTACCGGTTCAACAACAACCAATTTCAACGGCCTTTTACCTATCTTTTCACGGCGGCTATTGATCTCTTGGCCCCTTTTGGCGGTCTCCCATGAAACCACAAGAGTGTCGTGGTCTCCTTCTACGGCCTGACTATATGGATCTGAGATAGGAGTTATGGTCCAATCTTCTTTAGTGGATAAGATTTCACTGAGTATTTCCTTCCTCTCATCAAAACTTTTGTTGACTTCGGGTTTCCATTTCTTCAACATCTCATCGGTCACCAATCCGATGGTCACTTTTCCGCCTATCTCAAAGGCGGTATCCAATAACTTGTGATGACCTAGATGTATGCCATCAAAAGTACCACCAAGGAGTACACATTCTACCATTAGATCAACCTCCGAGCTGTTGGTACACTACTATAGCTACAAACAACGCCATGAGCACATAGATCAGATAAACTCGGTTCTTGCGCTTCTTCAACATGATATCGTATTGGTCCCTGCATTTCTCCGAACAGATCGTTTCGTCTGGAGGCATGGATATACCACACACGATACAGTGTTTATGGGGTTCCATGTATGTTGGATATATTACGATGATATAATCGTTTGGGATGATTTCTTAATTGATATTCAACGATGTGCGAATGCCACTATGTTATATTCTTTATCGATCAAACGTACAAATCCGTATCTTTCGAACTGGACTATATCATCCTCTTTCACTTCGGTGAACGTGGGCTCCACAAGTCCGTGTTCGTGTGAACCGTCGGGCATATTTACAGTGCATTCCAAACCGTTGGGAAGCCATTGGATCTTCAAGATGTCTTTGTTATCGATGCTGGTGACCTCCGCGCTTTTTTGGGAGAGCTTTATGTTGCACAGATTCTTCAGTCTGATCTCTTTTCCCAGGTTCTCTTCGTACTCTTGTCTGGGTATGTAGATGGTTTTATCGAT
>PWMI01000079.1 GCA_003558235.1 Candidatus Iainarchaeum sp. | reverse complement strand
CTGGATCACCCGCGATGTCACATGATAAACCGCCGGCCCGTCCTCACGTTTTATTCTGATTTCTCCCATATTGGAAAAACCTTGGAGCCTCCGGAGGCAGAACACAACACATTTCTTCAAGAAAATTTAATCAATCTTGTTCGCGCCCGATTAATTCTGAGATTCTCAATAAGACCGCGTCACACGGCAACGGGGCGGGCTTTGCAGGGCGGCAATCCCGCCGCCCGCAGCTAGCTCATCGCCCCGTTACCAATACCCATTGCGAACTGTCATCGATACGGAATACCCACGGATAGATTTCTTCCGAGGTCCACTCCCATGCATCTTCGTCGGGATCATAAAACCAAAGATCCGAGAACTCCCGCCCCGAGGCGTACAACCAACCGCGTCCGTTATGAAATATCCAATTCCCTTCGCCGCTGAAAGTGCCGAACCAAGCCAAGTGACGCCAACCAAAACCGTCCGCCGGAATATCTGCCCACGGAAGAGGCAGCGAAACGGGAGGTTCGATTGAGTCCACAAGTGAACGAAGGTGGGGTGCTCCGCTGTAACCCGCGCGACTCCAAAGGATCTCCCAATCGGCATGTGAAACCGACCCGGTTACCCCATTAACAACAGCAAAGAGGGGAACTCCGTTTGTTTGGTTAAACACATTCCACCCCGCCCTATCGAAATCGTCCCA
Organism: Candidatus Iainarchaeum sp.; assembly: GCA_003558235.1. GTDB lineage: Archaea > B1Sed10-29 > B1Sed10-29 > B1Sed10-29 > B1Sed10-29 > CSSED10-269. The sequence goes on along the minus strand of PWMI01000079.1, from coordinate 2,150 downwards.
GACCATTTCAAGCCGGTGATCTTCAATGAATTGGTCGGTTGCCGCTGGATTCTGATGCTCAATATTAACAAACACCACCTGCACAGGCAATCCATGGACATTTCCGCCCCTCGCGGCATAGTAGTCATGCACGTTCTCACGAACATCCGGACTTGAGACAACACAGGGGGGACACCAGTAGGCAAAAAAATCAAGGATGATAATTTTCCCTTCAAGAGAATGAACCTGGACCGGCTCCCCTGTGCGGCGATCCGTTGCAGCAAAGTCAGGAGCGCTCTCTCCAACTGTATACGCCGCCGCCAACGGAAGCCGCACGACGAAGAAAACAAACAAAACCGTTATTTGCATTTTCATATTCATAGTTATATTCTCCTTTATTTTTCATAACCATTACTCAAAATCGTCGGGAAAAGACGGCCCGCATCCGCCACCAATCACGGTCCGCGAAGAGGTGGAGGAAAGGAGCTATTTCGGTTTCCGGATCGGCGTACCGCGTAAGGTATGGCCCCGCCGAAAGACCGAAAAAGGTGCGCCGCGTTTCCCGGTGGACATGAAGGAGGCCTTCCAGCGAAGTCAGGGCAGGCGGCGCGGCGGCAAATACAGCGAGTGACTCATCCAGCCTTCCGTTATCGGCATAAAAGCGCCCGGAAATGCCCGTCCACCACCCCTTTCGCCATTCACGCCGCAGCGTCTGCCGGAGGGAGATCGCTTGAAACCGCGTTCCGTCCGTAGTGGCTTGCAGGGATCCGCGCAACGTCCAATCCCTTGAAACCGCCCAAATATACTCGCCCGCATATGCGTAACGGGGCACACGGGGGCTCACCGCCGAGGCAAGCAGCGAATGACGCATGCGGACACGCCTCGAAAGAAAAGACTCGACGGTCACCGAAAGCGAAAGGGAATCGAAACGTTCGTTCTCGCGCGTCAACACGCCGCCGGCCGCGAAGTCCCGGTGGTAACCGGGCGCGATCCTCTCACGCGCGGCGACCAACGTGGCCTCCGCGAAAACGTTGGCGGGAACCGCTTCCCACCGCACGGCGGCTTCAGCGGAAACGACCCTCGGCGACGCAGTGCGGTATTCCGGAAAGGTTCCAAACTGTTGCCGAAAATACTCATCGACCCATACCGAAGCAAAGTCGCCGAATCCACTGCGGCACATTCCCGCCACGGACCATTCAACGAACTCGGAGGCAGCCTTTCCAAAACCAATCCGCGCGGACTGCGTATACTCCCGCAGGGACACATGCCGCCGAACGACATCGACACGCGGGTTCGGTTGGTAGTCCAAGGAAATTCTTTCCACACCCACCGAGGCATCCACTGTTCCCCCGCCTGCCTCGGCTTCCCCACGCAGAAAAACACCCGTCACCTCGATGTCAGAGGCCCGCAGGATCTCCCCGATCATCTCTCCCTCGTTCGGGTAAAACCCAACCGCAGTACCGTGAAGGATACTGAGAAACGGGACCATGAGACGGCCCCGTAACGAGAGTAGCCGTAGTCTCACCGGCATGTCGCACAACCTCCTCCGCCGCCGAGACTGCCGTCGAGCGATCCCGGTTCGACGGTGCTTGTCAAGATGGTGTTGTCGTTCTCGTGCCAAGCGTTGGAAAACGTCCGGAAAGTGCCGGACATTTCAGCCTGTTCATAAACAGGCAGGTTCACACATCCCGAATGCAGCACAGTCAGAAAGAGCACGACGGGTGTGAGGCGTCCCGTTCTCCATCGCAAAGCCCGGCGGGAGGGGAAAGAAACGCGTGGGTCTGATCGAAAAAATGGGATCCGGAAAGTCACTATACCAGCATCACGACCCCGAACATCCTGCCCGAAATCGAACAGTCAAGGATATTTCTTGTAAATAATCCGCGTATCCGCCGCGTTTTTTCCCTCCGTGAACGGGGGACACCCTTCTCTACGCGCGCCGCGGGCGGGCCAGGGACCGGCAATCAACAACGTTGATACCAAACCGAACACATTAAGTCATGTCAGGCTTCCGCTGCTACTGCGCCCGCAGGTGTGTTAAAAGTGCGGGGTCTGCATCGGCGGCTTGTACGCGTTGGAGTCCCGCATTTATGCGGTCCCGGCGGGTGGGCGCGAACGATGGGCAGCGGGACCGGCTAAAGCCGGAACTCCAACAAAATCCCCGCACTTTT
>PWMI01000063.1 GCA_003558235.1 Candidatus Iainarchaeum sp. | reverse complement strand
CCGACATCCTTCCCCGCCTGCGCCTCCTCACCTCGCCCTACGCTTTCCTCGCCACGCAGGCGCGGTCGCTCGTGAATCCGGACGGCGACGCGCTCATCACGGCGGAGGGATCGGATGTAACGATCGCCGGGGCCCTGACAACCACCCAACCGCTGACCGCTCCCTCGATCAGCGGCAACGGAGCCAGCCTGACGAATCTCAATGCAAGCAATGTTTCGACGGGAACCCTGCACCCCAACCGCGTTCCGGGCCTTGATGCATCCAAGATCACCTCAGGCGTGTTATCGACCTTCCGCATCCCCAACTTGAATGCATCGATCCTCACTGCGGGAACCCTGAACAACGCGCGGCTCGACAATTCGGTTGTGCGCACAAATCGAGAGCAGACTTTTACCGCGCGCCAACGGTTCCAAGGTAATGCGCAATTGGATGATCGGATTTTGTACATACGCGGTGGCAATGACACCAACCACGGGCTGGCTTATGCCTCCTCGGCCGGACCCGGTGGTTTTAATATCGGCACCATCGACGGCCCCCTGCTGTGGGGCAACTCGGGCGGCGGCCTGGGTGTCAGCAATCTTTCAAGCGGGACCTTCGCCATTCCCCTGCGGTGGAGTTTTAACCGGGTGGATGTGCACGGAGTAGGTGCTGTTCCTCATGGAATTTTTCAAGTTAATGGCTGGAGCTTCGCCACATTCGGCCATTTGACCGGCAGCTCGCGCGAGACGAAGGAGAACTTTGCAGCAGTCGATGCACTCTCGGTTTTGAATCAGTTACGGGAGCTGCCCGTCAGCGAATGGAGCTACATCGAAGGGGACGGATCGCGTCACATCGGACCGATGGCGGAAGACTTCTATGAAGCCTTCGGGCTCAGTAGCAGCAATACCGCCATTAACGTGAACGACATGAGTGGCGTGGCTTTGGTAGCGATCAAGGCACTGGACGAAACCGTCCGGGAACAGGCAGCCGAGATCGCCGACCTGCGGAAAACTGTGGCGGACTTGCAGGCAGCGGTTTCCGCCCTGCTCGAAGCGCAAAGCGCCGGACAATGAGCCTTTGGCCACGGCATCCGGATTTCCATGGAGCACCCAACATGAACTACCGCCACTTCACCGCCGTTTTCTTCGCCGGGGCGGCGGCTTTTCTCGCCGCTCCCTTCGCCGCGGGCCAAGCCCTGCCCCTCGAAATCCGCCAGCAGGAGACCCCGCTCAACCACCTCTCCCCGTCGGGCAAGCCCCTCTCCAACGTCGAAGGCGATCCGCCGGGTTCGGACGGGCGTCTCGATACGCCCACGCAGCAGGCGGACCGCGGGCTGACCTCGGCCGAGCCCACGGTGGGACAGTTTCAGGGCTTCGTTTCCGTGGGCGCGGTTGTGCGCACGCGGCCCGGCCCCGCATCGGGTGCGACCGGTTATGCGAGCTACGCTGTTTACGCCCAGGATGTCCTGCCCAACGGAGGCCCCGAGGCGACGCGCATCCACATCGCAAGGGCGCAGGTTGGCGCCCCCTACATCAGCCGACGCGTGGAACTGCTCTTCGGCAGCATGATCGCCCTGCCTGAAGTCGACATCGACGAGGAACCGCTCGTCGGCATCCCGCCGGATGAGTATTGGCAGCGCGAGCCGTATTGGGACAATGTTTCCGGCGGCAATCATGTTGGCGCGCCCTACTACTGGAGCCGCCACGCCCGTGCCGTCTTCGCCAACCGTCCCGGGCCTATCGAGGTCACGTGGCGGCGCACCGCCGCCATACCCGGCGCCGACGTTTCCGCCTACGAGGGCAATCCGGATTTCGCCATCATCGACGGGCGGGTCTACCCGCTGTTGCGGCAGAGTTACCTTGTCTCCGGCAGTCCGGTGAAGCCGCCCCGGCGCATGTATTGGACGGAGGGTTTCTTCCGCGGATCGGGCGTGACGGTCAACGTCCCCGAGGGGGTGACGGTCAATTTCGTCTTCTCCGAACTCTTTCCGCAGACCGTCGACGAGGCCTACGAGGATCCCGGCAGCTCACAACCGGTGCCGCCCGGCGGGGGCGAGAATTTCACCGAAAAGCGGACGATCTTCTATAACCCCGACACCGGCTCGATCCATGCCTTTAACTGGCAGGGGCGCATTTTCCTCGAACTGCTCGGCGACGTATTGGAAGGCGACCGCCGCCAGCACCTCGGCTCGGAGATCATCGACGTCGTGCGCCGGGTGAATCCCGCCGATGTCACCGTCGAACTCGGCGAACGCCTGCACGCGTGGCCGGACGGCGTGCCCGACGACAGCCACCTCGCCCCCCGGCTGCTTGCCCGCGCCACGGACCAAGACTTCGTTTTCCAGCACTTTACGGAAGGCCGCCCGTGGCCACGGCTCTATGCCATCCGCGAAACGCGCAACCTCAACGACTTCCTCATGCACTGGACCGAGGAAGGCGTCGAAGGCTTGCGCTGGCCCTACCGGTTTGTCCGCTACGACATGGAGTGGCCGGATGACATCGGCAAATACAGCCACTACATGCGCCCGCCTGTCGCGACGGAGCAGGAAGCGCGCGACACGGCCATCGAGATGCCGATGGACAACGTGCCCATTATCGAGTATCAGGATCCCCTCGACCAGCCGCGCGGCAAGCTCACGGAAACCTTTGCCTTCTACACGTGGCTGACCGCCGACTATCCCGCGCACCGTACCTTGTTGCGCTTTACCTCGGGCGAGCACATTCGCTTCGAGCGTGTTTTCTCATGGTATGCCGATCAGTTGACAGTCGACAGCGCGGGCAATCTCCGCGCCACAAGCACGCTCGCCCAGCGGCTCGGCGTGCCGCCGGGCCCGGACGGCGAGGAGCCGCCCAAGATGCTCAGCGCATGGGATCCGGTCGAGCAACGCTTCGT
>PWMI01000019.1 GCA_003558235.1 Candidatus Iainarchaeum sp. | reverse complement strand
TTGAGTGCATCGTACCTCATTCCATGGTTCTTTATCCATTCAGCGTTCTTCATTCCGTTGTAGAAGTCGTTGAACTTGTTTATGTATTCAGGGTAACTTAGCATTATGTCTGCAGCGTCAGTGGACATGCCGTCGAGGTATATCTTTCCGTTGAATCCTCTCTCTTCGAGTACGGTTATGACTTCCTGGGATCTTCCAACGGCGAACGCGGGTATTAGAGCGATTCCTCCATTGTCAACTGTCTTCTGCACTCCCTCATATAACTGCTTCTCTAGTTCCTTCCTAGGAGGGTGTTCGTTTCCCCCGTAGGTGGACTCTGTTATCAGAACGTCCACGTCACTGTAGCCACTGTAAGCTCCCTTGTGCAACGCGGTGTCCTCTGACTTCATGTCTCCGGTATAGACCACGTTTGCTTCTGGGGTTTCAAGTTTGAATGAAGAGGCTCCCAGGATGTGTCCAGCGTCCTCGAACCTCAGGGTGTATCCTGGGCCTATCTGCTGTTCCTCGGAGTAACGTGTCTTGATGGTGTTTCTGAGCATTCTTTTCAGATGGTGCTTAGTGAATATTTCTTCCATTCCCTCCAGGCCACGTATCTTTATTGAGTCGTTTATAAGTAGTTCTATGAGAGGTAGGCTTGCAGGGGTCATGTGGCAGGTTGGTTCACTCATTTTGTATAGTAGTGGAACGGCTCCACTGTGATCTAGGTGAGCGTGACTTACTATGATGTCATCGACGAATCCCTGTGGTGGAAGGGGTATTCCAGGTTCTTCACCTATCTTTATACCGTAGTCCATAACTACGCTTCTGTCTTCTCCTTCGAGAAGGACTGCTGACTTTCCAACTTCTTCTGCTCCACCTAGAAAACTTAAGTTCAATGTATCACCTTTTTGATAGTTTCTTGTGCATAATTATTGTTTCTCTCTTTAATATACTCCTGATGTAAAGTTACTTTATAGGTTGTGTTTACTTGACTTTTTTGTATAGGTACGCGTCTAGCCTTCCCTTTATTTTTTTCTTAATTTTAAGGCCTTTTTTCTTCGGGTTTTCTATCAATTCATCTGTTACTAGGTATCCTCCTTTCTTGGTGGAATCTCTCAGGTTTCTGAGTGCAAACTCTTTTTTTTCTTTATCCACATACATCAATGTTTTGAGGCATACTGTGAGGTCTGATTTTTGAGCAGGGGTGGATGAAACTATGTCCATTCCTGCGAACTTTGCTTTTCCTTTGTATTCTTCAGTTGTTTCTTTCTGAGTTTTTTTGGCTTTATCTGGGTAGAAGTTGTATCCGTGGTATCTGACATTTTTTCCGGATTTTTCGAGTGAGTCTATGATTTCCCAGGGTTGTCTTGCTCCTCTGAAATGAGGGTCTTTTTCTTCATCAAAAGTTAATTGAGAGTCTTTTGCTCCATACCCTATATCATTTACTGTAACTTCTTTTTTTTCTTTAAAAAGTTTCTCAATTTCCTTCATAACTTCGGGGTGCCTGTTTTTGTGGGTTACTTCTGCTGGAAATTTAAATGCTTCCAGCATCTTTGACTGTTTTTCCGGAATTTTTTTTCCTTCCTTAATTTCTTGATGTATATCTCCGGGAGAGGGAATGAGCTGCGTTATGTCTGAGGTTATTTCTCTTGCTTTGACTCCCCAGGTTTCTTCTATCCATTTCTTTTCTTCTTCTTTTAGTTTTATTCTTGGTCCGTGGGAGGATATTTTCTCGGCTAATCTTGCTCCTTTTACTTCTTCGTGTCTTTTTTCTAGTGCTTTCCTGTATCTTTCGTAGTATTCCTTTTCTTCTTTACTCATTCTTTTTTTTCCTTTCTTTCTTTTTAGTATTGGGAGTCCTGTTTCTCTGCTTTTCTTTAGTGCTTTTTCGGATGCTCTTCTTTTCCTCGATTTTTTACTCATTTCGGTCACTGGTTAATAGTGGTTTTTGGCAGTTAAAATGTTTTGCAATTATTTAGTTATTTCACTTTACCTTAAGACCTTCATTTATAAATATACTCACTTCCTTCTACAAACATGGAGAAAATGAGGTACTCGCAAGCTAAGGATTTGCTCAGATCCTACGGAATAAACGTGGTGAAGTCAGCGGAAGTGAACAATGAGGAAGAACTCATTGAAAGAGCATGTGAAATAGGTTTTCCAGTTGTCCTGGAGCTTGATTCTCCCCAAGTGATTCATAAGACCGATGAAGAATACATAAAACTAGGTCTAGAATCCAAGGAAGAACTGAAGAAAGCCTTCAATGAAATGAAAGCAAAAGCAGAGATGGAAGAACTGGATGTAAAAGGATACATAGTACAGAAGATGATAAAAGGAAAAGAAGTAATAATAGGTGGAAAAAGAGACCAGCAGTTCGGTCCAGTAATACTATTTGGGCTAGGAGGAATATTCGTTCAAGTATACAAAGACACCACACTCATAGTAGCACCCATAGATGAAAAGGAAGCACGGGAAATGATGAAGGAAATAAAGTCATACTCAATACTAGAAGGAGTCAGAGGAGAAGAAAGCGTCAACCTCGATGCACTTGCGAAGACAATCGTGGCCGTAAGCAAACTCATGATGGAACACACCGAGATAAAGGAGATGGATCTAAATCCAGTGATGGTCAATGAAGACGACGCGCAAGCAGTAGACCTCAGAGTAATAACCAACATGGAAGGAGACTAAAATGAATCTATACGAAGAACTCACACCTATGTTCAAACCGAAGAAAGTAGCTGTGATAGGAGCAAGTAGAAAAAAAGGCAAGATTGGAAACTCCATCTACATCACGCTTAAAGACTCACTAAAAAAAGGAGAAGTACACCCAGTCAACCCTAAAGCCAGGAAAATCAATGGAGACAAAGCATATAACTCCATTAAAGAAGTACCTGGGCAAGTGGACCTAGCAGTAGTAGTTGTTCCAGCGAAGTTCGTTCCAAAAGTCATTGAGGAATGCGGAGAAAAAGGAGTCAAAGGCGCAGTAGTCGTGACCAGTGGATTCTCAGAAGTAGGAAACAAGGAACTGGAAGAAGAACTAGCCCAAAAAGCGAAAGAAGGCGGAGTAAGAATAATCGGGCCAAACTGCCTAGGAATACTCAGCAACCCATCCGGACTGAACACCATGTTCCTACCCCGAGAAAAACTAGGAATACCCAAGGAAGGAAAAGTGGGGATAGTGAGCCAATCAGGAGCAGTAGGGTCCGTAATAGTGGACTGGGCAGCAGCAGAGAACTACGGAATATCCGAGTTCATATCCTACGGAAACGGAGTAGATCTAGACGAAAGAGAACTAATAACTTTCCTAGTCCAAGACCCAAACACGGATGCAGTATGCCTCTACCTAGAAGGAACGAGCAACGGAAGAGAACTCATAGAATCACTTCGTGAAGTAACACCCAAGAAACCAGTAATAGTACTCAAAGCAGGCAAAACAAAACAAGGGTCACAAGCAGTAGCCAGCCACACAGGTAGCCTAGCGGGATCAGCGGAAGTATACGACGCAGTATTCAAGCAAACAGGAGCACTACAAGCCAGAACACTCCTAGATCTACTGGACTACGCGGAGATATTCGAGAAACAACCACTTCCCAAAGGCAAAAAGGTAGCCATCATAACCAACGGAGGAGGCTTCGGGGTACTCTCAACCGACGAAGTAATAAGACAAGGATTAGAGATGACTGAATTCAAACAAGAAACCAAGAAGAAACTTGAGAAGATACTTCCCAGCTACGGAACAGTGAACAACCCACTAGATCTGCTTGGAGACGCAGGGCCAAAGAGGTTCTCAAAAGCACTGGAAATCATCAAGAACGTGGATGAAGTAGACATAGTTCTATGCATAGCGCTCTTCCAAACCGAACCCATGAACGAAAAAGTAGTTGAATCAGTTTTCAAGTTCGACAAAGAATCAATAAAACCCATAACTATCTGCACAGCGGGAGGGGAACCCGTCAAGAAAATGAAGAAGAAGTTTGAGGACGGAGGAATACCGGTATTCAACACACCGCAGAGAGCAGTCGATGCTTTAAGAGCAATGATAGAGTACTCTGATTACAGGGAAAAAATAAAGTGAGGAAGATAGAAGCAAAGTTCTTTAAAACCTCAGAACTCAGTTAGTTTCTTCATCTTGTTTTTCGGTTCTTTTTCCAAGTTCCCATCATCTTCAAATCTATTCGCTATCATGTTCGCTACTTCGTTCGGATTCTTCTTCGACATCAAGGACAGTAGCTCCTCCGGCTCCATTGAGTCGTAGCCCTTCTTTTTAAGCAGTTCCCTGAGTATATGTACTCCTTTTTCCCTTATCGACTTCTTGGTTTCCTGTGACTCTCTTAAGTGATCTATTCTTTCCCTGAAGCTCTTGGTCTCAAACTCCTTATCAATATGTACCAATGCATTCAGGTCCCCCGTGATTCTGCCTTTGTCTATATGCGAGGGCTCCGTTCCCTTCGCTAACCTCCCTTTCAACTTCAGTTTTATTAGTGGCTTCAAAGGTGAATTGATTCCCTCTAGTTCATTTTTCAGTTTTTCCCTGGCTTTCTCCACGACCTCCGAGGCTCTCTCTCCGTTCAGGGTGAGTTTCACTAACTTAAACTTCCTCTGTGTTTCCAGCTCCACGAACTCCTTGTTCCAGTTCTCCGTGTCCACTAGGTAGAACCCTTTCTTTTTCTCAGCCTCAACTTTCCTCATCTGTGTTATTACGGTGCTTCCTGGGAAAAGAAGGGTTTTTTGGTTCTCCAGGATGTTGTGCCAATGGATGTGGCCATCTATGTAAAGGTCAAATCCTTTTGGAAGGTCACTTATCTCTATGAATGTGTTTTCTGGGGAGTAGATGTACTCTTTCAGTGACTGGTGGAACATGAATATGTTGGGTATTCCTGGAACCGGTTTGGGTCTGTAGTTACTGAGAACAGTTTTCACGTAGTTCTCCGGGACTCCTGACAACCCGTGTATGGCTACTTCTTCTCCATTGATTCTCAGTACAGCTTTCTCGCAGTGCAGATGCACGAGGTACCCAGCATCTTCCAGCATCTCAATTGGGTTAACGTATCCTTTGCTTCGTCTTTCATGTGTTCCGTGTATCGCTACCACGGGAACACCGTTCTCAGAAAGCTTTTCCTTCGCTCTTTCAGGTTCCTTTATCTCCACGTTTTTCCCTTTCTTCATAAGGGGCTTTTTAAGTATCTTGAGTGCTCTTGAAAGCGTTTCCTGGTTAGGGGTCTTCTTATCGAAGATGTCTCCAGCCAGTAAAATCAGGTCCACGTCTTCTTCAAGCGCCTTATCCACAGCTTCCTCAGTCTGTCTATAAGAATCTTCTTCACGCGGTGTTCCTTCACCGTAACCAAGGTGCATGTCCGATATAACAGCTATCTTCATGTTGCTCTCCTACTCCGTGGATACCTTGTTGATCTTGAAGTAAATAAAAACAAGGGGAACCTTCGCATTGATAGCTATTTTTATCGAAAGGAGAACATAATGTACATGGTGGTTAATTGAAATACAAAGTGCTTGAGGAAGAACTTGAAAACGGATTAAAGATACTCATTGAACCAAGGCCAGAAAGAAATGTTACAGCTCTTAAACTAAACGTGAAAGCCGGTTCAATGCACCAAGAAGAAGATAATCAGGGAATAATGCACCTGATAGAGCACCTGTTTCTAAATGGATCTGAGAAGTATCCTAAAGAAAGAGATATCTCCAGAAGAATCTCTGGAAAAGGAGGGTACTTCAACGCAGTTACTGGCTTTGACTACACTGGTTTAGATGGGTTAGTGAGTAAAAAACACCAGGAAGAGCTTCTAGAAATCTCCTTAGATGCTATGTTTAGATCTAAACTTAACAAGCTGGAAAACGAGAAAAAGGTAGTCTGCAATGAAATCGAAATGATGGATGATGACCCCGAAAACCAAGGATGGGATCTGCTCAGCAGAATGATGTACAAGAACCATCACCTGATGAAGATTGACGGCAAGAAGGAAATCGTGAAGTCACTATCCAAACAGGAAGTTCAAAGAAAGTACAAGGAGTTATTCCACCCTGCAAACGCCTTTTTAGTGCTAGTTGGGCCTGTGGACCCAGAAGAAGTTATAGGAAAAGTAGAGAAATACACTCAGGGACTAGGGACCAGTAAAACGGTGAAAAGAAACAAATTAATGCCTCTAAATTGCCCAGGAAGAAAAGAATTAGAGAAAGATGTAAACCTAAGCTATGTGACAGTAGGGAGCCATACTCCAGGGTGTAAAAATAACAGGAACTACTGGAGAATGGAGTTGGTGAAAGCTATCCTAGGGGATAATCGAAGTGACGTCGGAAGACTCTTCGAGAAACTCAGAGTAGAAAAGGGACTAGTATACTCCATCTCCTCAGATTTCTATTCTTTCAGCGAAACAGGTTGCCTCAACACCACTTTTGCCTGCAGCGAGAATAAAGTTGAAGAAGCTCTGAAAACATTCAATGAAGAAGTAGAGGCTCTCAACGAAATCTCTGAAGAGGAAACCGAGAAGTACAAAACGTACTTAAAAGGACTAAATGATAGGGATAGGGATGATGTGTCCTCAGAGTCCGAAAAGATAAGTGATTTTAATCTTTTATTTGATATGGATCAATTGAAGCAATACGATTCACAAGTGGATGAGTTAACGGTTGAAGAGATTAGGAAAACAATAAGAAAGCACCTAGAACCGGGAAAAATGCATCAATCCATCGTGAAACCAAAGTCCAAAGATTAAAGTGACGTGGTTTAGTGATTCTTTCTTTGGGTTTAATTTCAAAAACACGGTTTAGGCACTACATTTCATCTATCTTTCTGAGTATCTTGGCATATACTTGGTTTTTTAGGTTCATTCCTTCTTGAACTAGTTCATATAGTATCTGTTTTCCTTCGTCTCTGCTTATGTGTCTGTTTTTTATTGATTTGAGGATTAGGGTGGTTAGCCAGTAGTATTTGGTGTTTTTCATTCTCGTGATCTGTATCAGGACTTTGTCGTTTGTTAGGAGTACTTCATCTTCTTGTTGTGCGAGTAGTATTAGTGAGGCGTCTGCTTTTGTTACTCCTTCTAGTTCCGCGAGTTCTTCGGTCTCTTTTGTATTTACTTCCTTTATCTCTATGTTTTTGAAGTATCTCTTGAGGTCGGAGGTTCCTTTTTTACCTTTCCCTTGGTCTATTACTTCTTCCTTTATTTCTGAAGTGGTTTTTAGTTCTTTGAACTGCTTTAGGAGGTTTAGGTTTCCTGTTCGTGCTAGGGGGATTAGTGCTGAGGAGTCTATTACTACCATTATATCCTCTCTAGGTCTTTTTCCAGTTCTTCTTCGGAGTAACCTGTGTCTATTCCTTCTTTGGATGCTAGTTCAATCATCTCTATGTACGTTGTTTTCGCTATTTCTGCGGCTTTTCTGATGGTTACTTTTTTTTGTTTAAGTAGTTCCAGGGCCATGTCTTTTCTTTTTTCTTTTAGGGCTTTTTTCAGTAGTTCTCTTATTACTTCGGACTGTTTTTTGTTCTGTTTTTTTCCTATTTGTTTTAAGGAGTTGTAGTCGTCTTTAGGTACTCTCGTTGTAATTGTCTCCATATATATCACCGTTGCGTATGTAATCGTTACGATACTATTTATTTGTAATGGTTTTCCGATGGTTGTGGGAGGGACACGGTTTAGGCACTACATTTCACAGGCTCTTTGAATTCAAACAACTCTTGGCTTCACTAATCTTTCCTTCTCCCATTTACTCAACTGCTTAATCTCGTACTCTCTTTTCGAAGCACTGCTTCTGTTCTCGTATTTCTCAGTGTGCATCAGTGTTAAAGGCAACCTGCTTTTAACGTACTTGCTTCCTTTGCCTTCCTCGTGTTGTTTTAACCTTCTTTTCAGGTCCTTGGTTATTCCGGTGTACAGGGAGTTGTCCCTCAGCCTCAGTATGTACAGTTGCCACATGGTTCACGTAACGTTTCCTTGATTTATATTACGCTCGGGACCGTGATTCAGATAAAGTTTAAATATTCACCTTGTCTTATGATGGTGGTGCAGAATGACTAAGAAGTTGAGCGAGAAACACCCTCGATTACTAGGTGAAAAAGGAAAAAGATTTCCACTACTCGGAAACGAAGCTATAGCAAGAGGAGCAATAGAAGCAGGAGTGGGCTTGGTAGCATCATACCCAGGAACACCGAGCTCAGAGGTTCCGATGACTCTAGCTAAGTTATCCAAAGATGTGGGGTACTACTTCGAGTACTCAACCAACGAGAAAGTATCCTTCGAAGTAGCAGCAGGAGCAGCATGGTCAGGAGTAAGGTCCCTCGTTGCCATGAAGCACTTTGGGCTTAACGTGGCATCCGACTCATTTTCCCCAGTTGCCTACGTTGGCATAGAAGGAGGAATGGTTATGGTGGTAGCTGACGATCCACAAGGATGGAGCTCAGCCCAATCAGAACAAGACACGAGGTACTTCGGCAGAATGATGAGGATACCTATACTGGAACCATCAGACCCACAAGAAGCACTAGAACTAACCAAGAAAGCCTTCGAGATATCAGAAGAATTCAAGATACCATTCATACTAAGAACAACCACCAAAGTAAGCCACGCAATAGAGACAGTTAAACTGGGAGAAATAAAGAAAGCCAAAACCAAAGGCAGATTCAAGAAAAACCCAGAGCAGTACAACAACGTAAGACCACACCTACAGCAACTACACAGGGAAATAGACCAAAAACTAGTTAAGATCAACAAGAAATACGGAAAGAAACTGAACAAAGTAGTCCCAGGAAAAGGAAAAACAGGCATAATAACAACCGGAGTAAGCCACGAATACGTGAAAGAAGCACTACAAAAACTAGATCTCAAAGTACCCATAGCCAAACTCACCCTAACCTACCCAACACCCAAAGAATTCATAAGCAAGTTCATAAAAAACAAAGAAACAGTACTCGTAGTAGAAGAACTTCAACCAGTAATAGAAAACGAAGTCAACAGAATAGCCAAAGATATAAACCCACAAATCAAGGTCCACGGAAAAAACATGCTACCAAGAGACGGAGAGTACAACATGGAAATCATACTCCCAGTCATGGAGAAAATATTCAAGAAGAAACTTGGAGTAAACTTCAAGAAACACCAGAAAAAAGCCGAGAAAGCAATGAAAGGAATACCACCTAGAAAACCAGTTTTCTGCGCAGGATGCCCACACAGATCAACCTTCTACGCACTCAAAGAAGTTTACGGGAACGACGAAGTAATCTACGCCGGAGACGTAGGGTGCTACGTCCTAGGAATGTTCGAACCATACAAAATGCAGGATTTCATGATAAGCATGGGGGCCAGCACAGGACTAGGGCACGGAATAAACAAAGCAACCGACCAAGAAGTAGTAGTCACAATAGGAGACTCAACATTCTTCCACTCAGCCATGCCAGGAATAGCTAACTACTCATTCAACGACGGAGAAGCCCCATTAATAGTGGTCTTCGACAACGGAGTAACAGCCATGACCGGACACCAACCGCACCCAGGAACAGGACTAACCGGAATGGGAGAAAAAATAAACCCACTGAAGATAGAAGAAGTAGCGGAAGCACTCGGAGCAGAAGTAGTTATAGCAAACGCATACAACCAAAAAGAACTCACCAAGAAAATAAAAGAGCTTCGAAACAAAAAAACAGAAAGAGGACCAAAAGTACTGGTCAGCAAAGGAGAATGCAGACTAGTCACAAAAAGAAAGTACAGAAGAAAAGGAGTTCCACTAATCAAGTTCCAAATAAACCAAGACAAATGCAAGAAGTGCGGAGTATGCACCAATGAATTCGCATGCCCAGCCATAAAAGAAGAAAGAAAAAAGACAGGAGACGAACCTAAATACACCATAGACACGCAACTATGTTTAGGATGCTCAGTATGCAGCCAAGTATGCCCACACAACGCCATAAAAGCAGAGAAAGGAGGGAAAAAATGAGCAAAGAAGTCTTCGACCTAATGCTCACAGGAGTAGGAGGAGAAGGAGTCCTAACCACAGGAGTAATAATAACAAAAGCAGCTCACGACGAAGGAAACTTCTTAGGAGGAGTACAACTACACGGACTATCACAAAGAGGAGGATCCATACCAACCTTCGTTAGATTCGGATCAAAAGAAAAAATACACTCACCAGGAATAATGAAAACAGACGCAGACCTAATACTAGCACTCGAACCAATAGAAGCAGTAAAAGCAGTAGAGTACGCTAGAAAAGAAAAAACAACCATACTCATAAACAACTACCCATACATGCCGGTATACGGAAACCTACAGAACGTAGCATACCCAACGATACAGAACATAAAGAAAAAAATAAAACCCTTCGCAAAAGAAGTAGGCGTCATCGAAGCAGACAAAGTAGCCGAAGAAAAGCTCGGAAACATAGTATACGGAAACACGATAATGATAGGAGCAGCAATAGGAAGCAAAAAACTCCCAATCAAGAAAGAAACCATGAAAAAAGCCCTCAAAGACGTAGTTCCACGTGGAGTGGAAAAAAACCTAAAAGCCTTCGAACTAGGCCTCAAGATGGGTAAAAAACTCAAGTGAAGCTTAAACAGATCTTCTTTAAACGCCAATTATTCAAAGATACCTAAGACCACTCACACGATCCATTCACGCAGCGACAAGAAAGCCCATAATCCTCATTATCGTAGCAATCCCTCCAAATACAGGGAGTCACCACAGCATCCTCATACACAGACTGACAAACCTCACCTGAACAACCCGACACGAAGCAATCAGCACCCGTAACACATTCACCATAAGTCGAGATTCCACAGAAATCCTCATCAACCACCTCTCCAAGCGGAATGGACGCAACTATAATCACCGAACCAACCACTATCAACACAAGAGGAAGAATCCTCATCAAAACATTCATTCACACACCTCCAGTTCTTCTAAGTTAATGGGTCCGGGCGGAGTTGAACCACCGATCTTCACCACGTCAAGGTGACGTCTTAACCACTGGACTACGGACCCTGATCGGCCACTCAGCACGATGAATTAAGCATTTACCTACTAGTGTACCGGATGTAGGTTTCACTAGGATTCTGAATAACTCTAAGGTTAGGGTGCTTCTTGATATCCTCAACAGGATACTCATCCGCAGAAGACCTTTCTCTCTTTCCAGGTTCCGCGATATTAGCTATCTCAGCTATCTCCATAAGGTTCAGGGCCTTACCTTCAAACTCCTTCGTAACAGCTAAAACTTCAGCTATCTTGGTTGGTTTAGGAGCACTACTTATCCTCCTTAAAGCTTCTTCACTCAAATCTTCCTTGATACTGCCTCTGAGACTATACATCTTTATACCTCCTCATTTGCATTTGTCACACATAAATTAATACCTTTGTTTAATTAATACGTACATACTTAATAGATTTATGTTTACCCTACCAGAAGTGCTTA
>PWMI01000017.1 GCA_003558235.1 Candidatus Iainarchaeum sp. | reverse complement strand
GACACGAACTGCGAGCGACCAGCCATGACGACCTCCCCATCCGGGAGAGCAACACCCGGGAGACCACCATGAACAGGCCATCAACCCGAACGCAACCACTCCCTACGGGCTCTTATTAGTGGTGACGAAGGGAGGGAGCCCAAGCGTTCGCGGGCACTGATCAGGCTGAGGTAGCATCGTCTCGTCCGATAAGGGCACCCCCGTCGCAAGGCGGGCTCGCAAAGCCAGGAACCCCTCGCGGGTCGTCCGGCTGCCGAAACACCTTATCGAGGATGCACCATGAAACAGTATAGGTGGTTGGTAGCGCTCATCTTGGGCGCATTCTTGTTGGTGGCGTGTGGAGGGTTGCAGTCGGCGGGGCCGGATGTCGAGGCGCAACTCGCAAGCACGAATGGCGCGTTCACGTACGACTGGGACACCATCAAGGGACGGTTCTCTGAGGATTGCAGCGCCGAACGGTTGGATGAAGGTTGGATTCACTGGGTGTTCGCCACCAAGGGCCGCGAGACCAATGGCCGAGGCGGGCGGCCAACGAACGGAACGGCGAGCATCGAGTTGTTCGTTGATGGTGATAGTGTTACCTACTATCCAACCGAGCCCCTCAACGCAGCCGTGTGGCACTTCGTGACACCGTTCTACGACCTCGACACGCTAGAGGCCAAGGTCACCCTGGATCGCGAGAAGGGCCCCGGCGTTGGTCTGGTCATCTCCGACTGGTGTGACCGCAAGGGCAAGAGTCTCGAGGTAGAGAAGACCGTCGAGACGAGCTTCACTCGCGACCACTTCTGGGACATCGCCAAGTTCGTCGAGACGGAGAACAACTATGTGATCGGGGAGGATGAAACCCCGAAGATCTGGCTGTCCATCGACGGCCTTGGCGATGAGACCGCCACGTGGAACGTCGACGTCACGTACAAGAGCTTCGTGGACAGCGAGCTCCTCGTGTCGGGCGACATCACGATCAAGAATATCAGCACCGGGACGAAGACCATCCTGTCCGTGACGGACACCTTGTTCAAGGTCGTCGATGGCGAGGGTAGTTTGGACCCGATCGCGGTGCTCGAGGTGGAGTGCTTCCTCGGTGATCCCGAGCCTGGGAATGAGTTCAGCATTCCGGACGAGTTGGAAGCGGGCGAGACTGTCACGTGTTTCTACTCCTACTTGTTCGTAAGCCGGGACGATGTTCCGGAGCTTGGTGGGTGGAACCAAGTCGTGGTCACGGTGGAAGGGGAAGACGATCCCTACGGCGATGATGCCCCGTGGGCCTTCGGCTTCGACGATCCGACCAAGGAGAACAACAAGATCATCACCATCGAGGACGACAGCGACCTGTTCGACGCCCCCGTTTTCCTGGGCACGCTGTCTGCCGATGACTTCCCGTGCGTGGCGGACACGGACGACTGGTTGTGCCTCGAGGCCGTGAACGGTGAACCCCGGAACACCGCACGTTTCACCTACGAGAAGCTCTTCGAGTATGACGAGTACGCCATCGACCCCGGTGACGAGTGTGAACCGGTTGTGATCAACAACACCGCCACCATCGTCGAGACAGAGCAGTCCGACACCGCGAAGCTCAAGATCAACGTGCAGTGCTTCGTCTTCAAGGGCGAGACCGTGACGGGTGCCGGGCTCAAGTGGAGCGAGGTTGATGGCGCCCCGGCCACTTGGTTCGAGTATACCGCTGTTCCGCCCTACACGGCAGGACTCATCCAAGGCGCTCCGCGGAACGTCGTTGGTTACGTGGTGGTTGAAGAGATCGACGCGAACCCAGAGCTCTGCTTCACGCTCACGGAGTTCCCAGAAGGCACCCCGTGGGAACTTGACGAGTCGAAGGCTGAGAACGTCAAGATCGAGCCGTTGGCGGTGCAGCCGACGAGCTGGTTGGCGCCGGGAGGTTACCGCGAGAAGTTCACCCGGGTGGGCTCGTGCTTCTGTGTGACCGTTCCACTGGGCGATTACGGCTACGCGATTCACCTCGACGCTGGCTTCTGGACGCCAGACCCAAGCTTCGGTCCGTAACGGGTCGCTGACTTCGTCCTCGACGGCTAGAGTGGCATTGCGTTGAGGGCACAAGATCGAGCGGCAGGTATCTACCGTCCCCTCCTTCATAGCGGAAGAGGGGGCGGTTCCCTCTTCTGTGCAACGAGTACCACTGGAGTATGGCTCCTGGTGCACCGTGCATCCGTACATCCCGGCAGCCTGCGAGTCGCAGCTGGCGTCGGCCCACCCGGCGCCCCTACCCCAGTTCCAGCGCGCCAACGGTCCGAGTGGTTGGTTTCGTTGAAGGCTGGCCTGTACCGGAAGTCTCGGGAGCCGGGTTGAGTAACCTAGCAACCTCACGTCGGCCGCGTGAATCAGCCAAGGCCCATCGCCGGCCTCACCTGACTGATCACCGCCTCGCGCGTGGCGCGGAAGGTGACGTCGGTGGTGGTGCGGACGGTTGCCTCGGCGGTGGTGTCGGGCCGGTCGATGAGCCGGTAGCCGCTGGGGAGGGTGGCGGTGTCGACGCGCACGTCGTAGGTGCCGGGTGGGAGGTCGATCGAGTAGCGGCCGCGGGCGTCGGTCTGGACGCGGAAGGCGCCGATCTCGACGACCACGCCGTTGAGGGCGAGGCCGTCGGCGAGGAGGCTGCCTTCGAGGGTGCCGTGGCGTCGGCCGCCGGCGGCGTCGACGGCGTCTTTGGGGATGGTGATGTCGAAGGTGACGGCGGCGGAGATGCCGAGTTCGGCGCTCCATTGTGGGGGGTCGGTCCCGTAGCGGCAGCGGGCGCTGGCGTCGAGGCCGATGTCGAGCGGGCCTTCGCCCCAGTCGAGGGTGGCGGTGAGGTTGAGGTTCTCGTTGGTGAGGTTCCAGGTGCCGCCGACGGCGAGGCTGACGG
>PWMI01000086.1 GCA_003558235.1 Candidatus Iainarchaeum sp. | reverse complement strand
CGGGGCGGTGTCGACCAGCGACGGCGTCGCGGCCGCCTCGGGGGACTTCGAACCCCTCGATCGGCTCGAACTCCCCGGTGCGAAGGAACTCGTCGTCGACGGCGAGGTCGCCTACGTCGCGACGACCGACGGCTTCGCGACCGTCGACGTGAGCGACCCGTCCGACCTCCAGGTCCTCGCCGAGCGCCGCGGGCTCATGGAGGACCACCCCGACGGCCCCCTCGAGGACGTCTGGGACGGCAAGGTCGGCGGCGACCACTACGCGATCGGCGGGCCCGCGAACCCCACCGACCGCGAGGTCCCCTACGCTGCGATGGTCTTCGACGTCTCCGACCCGACCGACCCGGAGGAGGTCCTCACCCACGAGACCGACTTCTACCACCACAACCTCGACGTCGACGGCGAGACGCTGTACCTCTGCGGCAACGACGGCGAACGGAACCCGCTGGTCTGCGTCGACGTCGCCTCCGGCGAGGAGGTCGGCCGATGGTCGATCGTCGACGCCGACCAGCGGTGGGCCGACGTCTACCCGCACCTATTCATGCTCCACGACGTCTGGGTCGAGGACGACGTCGCCTACTGCTCTTACTGGAACGGGGGGACGTGGCTGGTCGACGTCTCCGACCCGACCGAGCCCGAACCCCTGGTCGGGTTCCGCGTCCTCGATCCGGACGAGCAGGCCGAGATCGGCGGCGCGATCGAACGCCGGGAGGCGCGCTACCGGCTCCCGGGCAACGACCACTTCGCCATGCCGCAGCGCGGCGTCGGCGGGAGCGACCTCGTCGCGATGAACGAGGAGGCGTGGACCGGGGAGGCCGACGCCCCGGCGAGCGAGCTGGGCGCCGTCGAGATCTGGGAGACGGACCTCGACCGCGACGGAACGGATGATGGCGGCGCCGGAGGGGATGACACGGGAACCGGCCGTTTCAAGACAACGCGAAACCAGACATAGGAAAACAGGCAGAGTTATGAGCGACAATCGAGAATCCACCCCCTCAGGGCAACCCGCCGGCGGCGACCGGAAGCTCTTTCCGCCCGACCCGGAAATCGCCGCCAAGGCGCATATCGGTTCCTTCGAGGAATACGAACGCCGGTACCGCCGCTCGATCGAGGATCCGGAAGGGTTCTGGAGCGAGATCGCCGAGACGTTCGAATGGAAGCAGAAGTGGACGCGCGTCCGCGAGGAAACCTTTGAGCCGCCGGTTTCCATCAAGTGGTTTGTCGGCGGGAAGACGAATGTTTCGGTCAACTGCCTGGACCGGCACCTGGAAAGCCACGGGGACCGGACCGCGATCCTCTGGGAAGGCAATACCCCGGGCGAGGATTCGCGCCTGACCTACCGTGAGTTGTACGAAAAGGTGTGCCGGCTCGCCAACGTGCTGCGCTCGCTCGGAATCGGCAAGGGGGACCGGGTCAGCATCTACCTGCAAATGATCCCGGAAGCCGCCATCGCGTGCCTGGCCTGCGCCCGTATCGGCGCGATCCACTCGGTCGTTTTCGGGGCGTTCAGTCCCGACGCCCTCCGGGACCGGATCCAGGACTCCGAGTGCAAGCTCCTGATCACCCAGGACACCGCCCTGCGCGGGACGAAGACGGACATTCCGATGAAAGCGAACGCCGACAAGGCGCTCGCGCAGTGCCCGAGCATCGAGAACGTGATCGTCGTCCGCCGCACCGGCCACGAAGTCCCCATGACCGAGGGCCGGGACCACGACTGGGAAACGCTCGTGGAGAAGGCCCCCGCCGAATGCGAACCCGAGTGGGTGGACGCCGAGGATCCGCTGTTCATCCTCTACACCTCCGGTTCCACCGGCAAGCCGAAGGGCGTTGTGCACACCACGGGCGGCTACATGGTCTACACCGCCGCGACGTTCAAGTACATCTTCGACTACCACCCGGGAGACATCTGGTGGTGCACCGCGGACATCGGGTGGGTGACCGGCCACAGCTACATCGTCTACGGTCCGCTCGCCAACGGGGCCACCTCGCTGATGTTCGAGGGCGTGCCGACCTACCCGGACGCCGGCCGGTTCTGGGACGTGGTCGACAAGTACCGCGTCACTCAGTTCTACACCGCGCCCACCGCGATCCGCACGCTGATGAAGGAAGGGGAGGAACCCGTCAGGAAGCGCGACCTCTCGAGCCTCAGGATCCTCGGAACCGTCGGAGAACCGATCAACCCCGAAGTCTGGCTCTGGTACCGCGATCACGTCGGCCGCGGCCGCACTCCCATCGTCGACACCTGGTGGCAGACCGAATCCGGCGGCATCCTCATCACCCCCCTGCCCGGAGCCCACGCGCTCAAGCCGGGCAGCGCCTCGCGGCCCTTCTTCGGCGTCACCCCGGTCGTTGTCGACGACCACGGCAAGGAAGTCCCGCGCGGGGAATCCGGAAAGCTCTGCATCCGCAATTCCTGGCCGGGAATGATGCGCACCATGTGGGGCGACCACGAGCGCTTCGTCCAGACGTACTTCAGCGTT
Organism: Candidatus Iainarchaeum sp.; assembly: GCA_003558235.1. Classification (GTDB taxonomy): domain Archaea; phylum B1Sed10-29; class B1Sed10-29; order B1Sed10-29; family B1Sed10-29; genus CSSED10-269. The sequence goes on along the minus strand of PWMI01000086.1, from coordinate 409 downwards.
TTCCCGGGTCTGTACTTCACGGGCGACGGCTGCCGGATCGACGACGACGGCGATTACTGGCTGCTCGGACGGGTGGATGACGTCATCAACATCTCGGGTCACCGCATCGGCACCGCCGAGGTGGAAAGCGCGCTGGTCTCCCACGCCGCGGTCGCCGAGGCCGCCGTCGTCGGCTACCCGCACGACATCAAGGGCCAGGGGATCTACGCCTACGTCACCCTCAAAACAGGCTTCGAGCCGACCGACGACCTGAAGAAGGAGCTCGCCAAACACGTGCGGACCGAAATCGGCCCGATCGCCACGCCCGACGTGATCCAGTGGGCGCCGGGTCTGCCCAAGACCCGCTCCGGCAAGATCATGCGCCGCACCCTGCGCAACATCGCCGAGGCCGACACCGGCGCGTTGGGCG
>PWMI01000068.1 GCA_003558235.1 Candidatus Iainarchaeum sp. | reverse complement strand
GATTTCGGGATTGCCAAGGCTGCGAATCCGGAGTTGATGGGCCAGACGCTCTATACGGTGTCGGGGCAGTTGGTCGGCACGCCGCAGTACATGAGCCCCGAACAGGCAAGTACGAGCGGAGTGGACATCGACACGCGATCGGATATCTATTCACTCGGTGTCCTGCTGTATGAACTGCTGACAGGCGCCACGCCGCTTGATCCGGCAGACTGGCATGCGCAGAAGCCGGTCGATGTGCGCCAGTTGATCGTTGAACATCCGACGCCGAAGCCCAGTACCAGAGTAGCGACGCTTGATACCTCTGCCGACATCGCCGCGCGGCGGCAAACCGATCCCCGGAAACTCCAACTCCTGTTACGAGGCGATCTGGACTGGATCGTCCTCAAGGCGCTCGAGAGGGACCGTTGGCGCCGCTATGAAACGGCCAGTTCACTGAGCGACGACGTGAGACGGTATCTTGCGAGCGAGCCCGTCGCCGCCGGCCCCCCCAGCGCCGCCTACCGTGTCGGCAAATTCATTCGACGAAACAAGCAATCGGTCGCGTCGGTGGCGGTCGTCGCTGCCGCACTTGTCATTGGCGTTGCAATCAGTTCCATCGGACTTGTCACGGCGCTTCGTTCCAAGCACGAGCTTACCTCGGCCTATGGCGCGTTGGAGCAGGTTGCCGATTTCCAGGCCCAGCAGCTCAGCGCGATCGACATGCAGGCGATGGGCGCCGCGATGCGTACGGAACTGCTTGAAAATGTGCAACGGGCGCTGCTGGATTCGCCGCTCTCGGCATCACAGCAGGACGGGATGCTCGGCGAACTTGACGAATTGTTGGGCTGGGCGGACTTTACCACCCTGGCCCGGCGCGCGATCGACCGCAGCGTCTTCGAGGGCGCCCTGACGGCCATCGACAAGGAGTTCGCTGATGATCCGGTTCTTCAGGCGCGCCTGTTGCAGACGCTGGCGACTACGCTCTTCGATCTCGGTATCTACGAGCGGGCAGAGCCGACACAGCAGCAGGCGTTGCGCCTTCGGGAGGCGCATCTGGGTGATAAGCATCCCGAGACGATCCGGTCGATGGACGCGATGGCGGTGCTCCTTCGGGAGTGGGGCCGTCTGGATGAGGCGATGGAGTACCAGGTCCGGGCCCTGGAGCTCAGCCAGCGAGTGCATGGTCCGGACGACGCGCAGACCCTTCGAGCCACGGGCAACCTTGCATCGTTGCGCCTGAGACAAGGAAAATTTGAGCAGGCCGAGGCGTTGATGCGCGAGTCATTGCAGGGATGGTCAGAGCAGTTCGGCGAAGACCACATCGAAACTGTCAGATTGCGGGGAAATCTCGGCGCGATGCTGTTGAGCGCGAGCCGGTTTGACGAAGCTGAAGCGTTCCTTCATCAGCATGTCACGGGGATCGTAAGCGCGCTGGGGCGAGATCATCCCGAGACGCTCGCGGCCATGTACAACTTCGGCCAGACGCTACGCCGGCTGGGGCGACTGGATGAAGCGGAAGTCTACACGCGAGCGGCGATGGATGGCATGCAGGAAGCGCTCGGTCGAGACCACCCCCGGAGCTTGGTGGTGATCAACGGACTGGCGGGCATCCTTGACGCGCAGGGACGGGGCGAGGAGGCATTGCCTCTGGTTGAGGAAGCCAACCGCGGGCTCAGGCGGGTGCTCGGCGACTACAACCTCCACACGATCGCATCCATCGCCAACCAGGGCATCCTGCATCGCCAGCTCGGCCAACTTGATCTGGCCGATGGCTACGGGTCCGAAGCGCTCGAGCTGGCGAGAATGCGGTTTGGTGAAGAGAACTATGTTGTCGGGCATGTGCTCATGGAGTATGCCCAGACCCTGCTTGCCATGTCGCGGCACGACCAGGCCCTCGAGTCCCTTGCCGAAGCACACTCCATTCTGGCTCAATCACTGGGCGAGCAGCATCCGACGACCCTCCAGTGCGCCGCGTTGCTTTCGGACCTCACCGCGCTTCGGGAAAGCTCTGTGACGGAAGGATGACCGGGAAATCAGCCCAACGGAGAGGCCGTGACGGTCCCGGGGCACTTCTATCCGCAGCCGCCGCTGAGTAAGATGATGTGATGGCAATGGAGGTCACGCAGATTCTCGATGCGATCGACCGGGGCGATGCGCAGGCCGCCGAGCAGTTGCTGCCGCTGGTCTATCAGGAGTTGCGTCGCCTGGCGAATCATCGCCTGGCCAGGGAAACGCCGGGGCAGACGATTCAGGCAACGGAGTTGGTGCATGAGGCATATCTCCGCCTGCTCGGTCCAAGCGGACAACACCGTGCGTGGAACAGCAGGGAGCACTTTTTCGCGGCCGCGGCGGAAGCAATGCGGCGCATCCTGATCGATCGCGCACGCGCAAAGCATGCCTTGAAACGGGGCGGACGAGCGCAGCACTTCTCGCTCCACGCAGCGCAGCTGTCTCTCAACGATGTCCCGGAGGAAATCCTCCAACTCGACGAAGCCCTCACCGTTCTTGCAGTGAATGAGCCGGAGAAAGCGGAGCTTGTCAAGCTACGGTTCTTCGGAGGACTGACCATGAAAGAGGCGGCAAGAGCGATGGGGATCTCCAGCACCACTGCCGACCGCCATTGGGCCTACGCTCGCGCGTGGCTGTACCATCGAATGACGGTGTGACGGTGTGACGGTGTGACGGTGTGACGGTGTGACGGTATGACGGTATGACGGTGTGATGGCGAAGGCGTCGTCCCCGCGTAAGCGGGGACCAAGGGGGTTCGAAGGATGCGTTGGGCGAACAGGACGCATTCTGCGTGCGAGTCGTTCACGGCGCACCCCCTGGATTCCCGCTTCCGGACTTTATGCACGATCACGTTGTGCAATCGCGTGATCCCGAGCAAGCCGGATGAGGATCTTGGCGGTCACGTAG
>PWMI01000014.1 GCA_003558235.1 Candidatus Iainarchaeum sp. | reverse complement strand
GTTGATTCAACTATGATTTTGCCTGTTCCGCTAACCATACCCAGGTTGTGGAAGACGGTTGCTGAGCAGTCAAGGGTGCCGTAGATTTCGAGTGATGTGGTGTACTGACCGTCCTGGTCGAGTGTTATGGTGTGCCCTTCTGCAATGATCACCGGGTTCCCGTTCGGCGCTGTGGCCGCCGGTGCCCCGTCATGGCCTTCGGGCGACCAGCTCTGAGGATCGCTCCAGTTATCGGTTGGCCTGTCATTGCGGCTGTATAAGATATCCAGGGCGACATCGAAGTTTTCAGGCCTCCCGGCGGTGAAATCGCCTGCGATAAAGTCCGCTCCGGTTACAGTGATGGTGTTTTCTGCCTGGTTAACTGAACCCGGTGAACCTTCATCGCCCAGGTTGGTCCATGAGTAGGTTTCTGTGCGGTACAGTCCGGCAACATATTCGCTGTCACTTCCGGGCGATGGCCTTACATCTTCCTGGTTGTAGCTGTAGGTGTGTGTTATGGACAGGGGCTGCCCGAAGCCGGTTGAATCTGCGCTCCAGTAGTATGACAGCTCTGATTCTGCCGGGTCGGCTACGGCAGGGTGTCTCCTGTTCACGGGACGGACGGTGATGCTGCCTTGCGCGATGTTCTGGGTTATGTCGTATGATGCTGGTGTGTATTTACCTGACACCCCGATGGGCATTGTGAACTGCGATGCCCCGGCGGGGAAGAGTTTGCGCACTCCCTGGTCGCTCAACGTGCCGTTGAGGATTATCATGCGTGTGTTGTCAGGATCTCCGCCTATCGAGGCATCCTGGCCGAAGGTAAGCAGGTAGTCATCTATGTAAATGCTGCCGTTGACGAAGGTCAGCCTTCCGTTTATTGTGGCGTTGTCGAGCAGGCTTGCCCCGGAGGCGTTATCGAGAATGATATTACCGAAGGTAGCACCTATACCTGATATGGCCTGGGTGTGGGTCCCTGCCAGGCGTATTCCCCCGTCTGTTGGATGGCCGGTGTGAATTGCCGTGTTGACAATGTTGCCGGTCACCGAGATGGTGTTGGCCCCGTCGTTCAGTGTCCCGGCGCTGAGGGTCAGATTACCATTGATACGCAGGGCTGAGTTGTCCTGCAGGCTGACGGTCCCCGAGCTGCTGATAACAAGGTTGGCGAAGTTGGTGAGGTTGGTTCCGCTTCCTGCTATCTGCTGGTTGCCGGTGCCGCTGAAGTAGGTTGTTTGTGCTGATGACCCCGCCCTGAAGCCGCCCTCTGTTATGCCCGGTGATGCGGTAGTGTTGTTGTTGGTAAAGTTGCGGCCTATTGTAAGGCTGATGCCGCTGGCATTGAAACGTGAGTTTTCGTGAATGGTGAGGTCGTTTAGAATGGTCATTGGCAGCACCTCGTTTGTTATGTCCTGTCCGCCTGATGGCGTTCCTGCTGTCACATTGAACAAAGGCGATGTTGAGCTGACCCTGAAGTTGTAGCCGGGGCCGGAAGAGGGGAGGCCTGCCTGCAATGTTCCGCCTGTAACCTGGTATGTGGCGGGACGCAGGTATACGTCGCCGAAAGTTGTTCCGTCACCTGAAGGCCTGTCCAGCCTGAGGGTGCCTCCCGATATGCTGAATAAACTGCCATCGTTCAGGATCTCGAGCAGCCCCCTGTTCGCGACTCTTGCTCTGCCATGTATTGTGGTTATGCCCCCGGACTGGATGTAGTTTAATGATCCGCTGGAGGTTGTAGTTGCCCGGCGTACCTGTCCGTTAACAGTCAGCTCTCCTCCGGTGACCGTGATCCGGGGCCGGCCTACCGAAGCATACTCGATGCTGTTGTTTGTGGCATTGGCCGTGTTCCCGATAAACATGCTGCCGCCCAGCACCTCCAGGGTGCCTGCCAGGAGCAGGTCGGCTGAACCTCCTGGCCCGTATGCAACACTGACCTCGCCGGCATTTACCGAAAGGGCTGCGGAGACTGGTATCTCAAAATCTGTGTCGCCGCCGGTAAGTGTTACGGTGAGAGCGGGGTTGTCTATCCTGAATGTTCCGTTGACAAGTGTCAGGAAGGGGTTGGTGACGCCGGTGGTTATTTCCGATTCGAGCGATACAACAGGTGTGCGGTCGGTGCCCTTGTCCACCGTTATGTTATGAAAGTTGAAGACGCTGCCCGTACCCGAGATGGTAGTGTTGTCATCGCCTCTGAAGATGGCCCTTACCTGCCGGGTTTCATGATGCATATTGAAGGTGCCGTTGTTCACAAGGTTGCCGTAAAGCTCAATTATGTGGTTGAATGGGTCTCCACCGGGCCTGACCTGGAAGATGGCATCCTCTTCTATAATGAGATCACCTTTGACCGTAATGGTAATCGTTTCGCCACCGGCATCCCTTATCCTGAACTCGCGTGCCTCGACGCGAAAGTCGCCGTTTACCGTAAGCGTGCTCCAGCTACTTCCGGTGTTCGTGCGTGTGAATGAATCTGTTCCTGTAACAACAATATCTTCGTGTATGGTAAGATCGGTTTCAGGCATTGTTACCCAGTTGCCCTGGCTGTTAAGTACCAGGTTCCTGTACTGGTTCAGCGGCAGTCCCCCATCCGACACGGTTGGTATGGTGATAATGACTGACGGGGAGTAATACTCTACCGTTCCGCCGGAAGGCCCTATAAATTCACCAAAATCACCGGCGGGAAAGTACTCTGATGAGGAGATGCGGAGCGTGCCGCTGCCTGCTACCGGCTCTTCGGGTATGGAGGAAAAGTTGTGACCCCGGGTGTCGCCCAGGTCCAGCGTTGAACCGGGGGCAATGGCGAGTGAGCCCGATTCGACGTCATCGGTTGTGATGGTCACCGTATGGTTGTGGGAGCTGTTGCCGATGACCACGATGGTTCCCGGTCCGGGTACTGTGCCGCCCGGCTCACCACCGACTTCTGT
>PWMI01000088.1 GCA_003558235.1 Candidatus Iainarchaeum sp. | reverse complement strand
TCTATACCACCAACTGGATTGAACGCCTGCAGCGTGATTTTCGCAGGGTTTTGCGAATGCGCAGTGCCATGCCAAACGAGGAATCGGTCATTGTGCTGATGGCAAAAACAGCGATGGATAGAACAGCATACAGGCGGGAGTTGCCCGCTATTGACTGGGACAAAAAACTATTCCCTGATGATAAACCTGATTTACTGGGCCTGTTAAACAATTAGAAAGTAACTGAAAAATGCATATTTTTATCATGCAAAACCCAGGAAGAAGAAAACCTGCCCAGACACACAAATTGTAACACTACCGAACGCTGCATTGAAATCATGAATCACTTGGGCTGATTATTTTGTCGCAGAAACAATGCAAAACATTACGTAATATACCGGTGAATCTTTCAAGGACGTTGGTTCTTATCATCATAAGTGTTCATATGTCTCCTCTGGATTAAATCAGGTTTGATAAAAAAACCACAAAATGCTGCGAAAAACAGAAATCCTTAATCTTTAGCATCATTCGTGTTCTTAGGGAAGCTTGTTGCGAACACAACGCAGGCTCAAACCACTGGTCTTATCATTAATTAAACGATTAATTTTACCGTTGCTGTAACTTATTCTTATATTCCAGGCGCCTGATAATGTATACTCTGATGTTGTCCACCAGTAACCGGTCATGCCAAGATCAGTAAAGATAGCGGTAAAAGATTGAAGTTTTCCCCCCGGAAGTGCCGTAAATCCATATTCGTCAAATCCGTAATGAATATCATGGGATTCCCATCGAGGGTGCTCGGCAGTATTGCAAGTGCCACCCAAAGCAGAGCCAACTTGATTGCCAGATTTTAACATATTCCCTGAACCCATTTCCCAGTTAGAGTTAAAATACCCATCGTTCTCAATATGCTTGATCAACTGTGCCCATTCAGCATGGCTGGGCACATGCCAGCCAGGTGGACAGGCCCCCTGCACCTCGCTTGGATTGGAATTGCTTGTGGAGGCCCCGCCCATTGCAGCATCCCAATTATATAGTGCCCCATAGTTCTGATAGTTTTCGGTATCTTTTGCTGCATTTACATCGTCGCCATCATAGCCATAAACATAATAATACGAGGTTGTCGTTGAGCCAGCACCCGGACCGGAAACCGAAGGCAAGTACCTCAAATTCTCAGCCATCCACGCCTGGTCACCTATTTGCACATACCTGTATGTTTGACCGTCGCGAGGATCTGTGAAGCTGCCCGATTCCGAATCTTTAAATGCATTAGAGCTCAGAATTGGCATTGATGTTAAAACACTAATCGACATCAAACTTAATGCAACGTTCCATATATTTCTTTTCCGTCTCATAACTATTATAGATATTTACAACTATTTTTTGTTAAAAATCAGTCTTTAATGCAACGAATGCTAAAATACTTAGTGCGACGCGTGTCCTGAATAAAAGCTAAACGACCGCTGATCACAATACTACGGGAATATGCCCTGCCATAAAAAATAGCAGATGATGCCCAATAATATGCCTCTACTCCAAGCCCCATGAAATCTCCATTTTTATACTTGCGTCCGCCCGGGACTGCCTTAAAGCCGAAACTGTCCATGCCATGGTGTATTAAATCAGGGTGCCAGCGTGGGTGCTTCAAGGTATTACAAATGCCTCCAAAAGGTGAGTTTACCTGACGACAAGTTTTTAATGCATTACCATCATAATTTAAAGAATTCATGAGATGAAAAAGGGTTTGCCACTCGTCAAAACTTGGCAGATGCCAACCCGGAGGACAGATTCCCTGCACGCCGCTCGGATTTTCAAAGCTTTTGGCTTCCCCGTTCATGGCTGTATCCCAGGTATATAGTCTTCCATAAGCCTTGCAGAATTCTTCTTTATTGTCATAGCATTTGCTGTCATCGGCTGCATAGTTTAAGTTCTCTGCCATCCACACCTGGTCGCCTATTCGCACCCAGTGATAAACCTGTCCATCTCGCACATCGGTAAACGTGCCATAAGAATCGTTGATGTATTGCGACTCTGTTGAAAACTGAAGAGGTGTGTGTTTAATGAATCCATAGCAATGGTGATGTTCAGAATCATGTCCCCAAAAATAGTGACCCTCTTTTAGGCTGGCGTATTTAAAAAGCAGGTTATTTCCATCCCACACAACATCACTAAAACCCGTATGCGTATCGCTTAAATTATAGTCCCGGACCAAATATGCTTTATTATTCCTTACCAACCAAATATTTAGGCCATTTGGAGCAAACTCACTGTTCTCATGCCTGAACGTAACAAACAATGTAGAATAACAATTAAAGTACGGATAGCCATAGGCACGCTCAGTTTCCGCTTTATCGAAATCAAGGAGTCCAAAAGCTACAGAATTTGATCTTTGATACAAGACAAGCCATTGCCTGACTGCAGGATATGAAGCAATGTATTGACTCCTAAAATAACCCTCAAACTCTCCATGCTCATCTACAATAATTGTTTTTTCTCCGTTTGAATGATAGAACACCAGGCTATCACCATATCGATGGGCGTTTTCATCCTCTGCCAGCAAGGCGGCTTCGTCAATTTCCGGATACCAATGAGGCAGTTCTGTCGGGAAAGAAGATGCTCTTTCTTTTGCTGCATCAAAATCTTTTTTTGTAATTGGCCTCGCATGAATCCTTTGAGGCCAATTGGCACAGGCTCCATTTGTCTCAAGCGTGTCGGCAAGTTTTCCTTGAACCTGGCCATAGCTGGTCAAATAAAAGCCCGCCATTACTAAAAGCAGATAAAACAATTTGTTGAATCTTTTCATTTTAAAAAATTATTTTCATAAAACATTACCCCTTGTTTATTAACATAGCCATGAAAGGTTTAACATAAGAAATATTGACATGTCGCAATTGTAGTTTTCAGGTTCAAATACCGACCGCGTCGCGGCAAATAAATCAAAGTGTCAAATAACCAAATAAACCTATGGCTCCCGGACGCAACGCAGGCTAGTACCGTTCGTCTTATCGTCGTAGACGCGGTAAACATCGCCGCCGTTGCGGCGCATGGCCCGACCCCAGGCGGTAGTGTATGAGTACTCGGTAGAGGACCACCAACCGCCGAGCGCGCCAAGGTAGCCAAAATTCCCATTGGGGACACGGCCGCCGCCTGGAAGGGCCGAAAAGTCAAACTGATCGAATCCGTTATGCGTGTCGTTTGAATCCCATCGTGGATGTTCAGATGAATCGCAGGCACCATCCAAAGGTGAATTAACTTGGCGGCACGACTTCAAGGCATTGCTTTCGTTTGTTCCTCTCCATCCCCAGGAGTTATCGTAAGGAAATTGGGTTTCACAATACAAATTACCGAGCGTATTGCAAATATACTGCTCTAGCTGTGTCCAATCAGTGTGGCTAGGCAATTTCCATCCCGGCGGGCAGGCATTCCTGGCAGCGGGCCAGTTGTATAACACTCCGTAGTTTCTGAAATTCTCCGTAGCTTTTGCGGCACTTACATTATTGCCATTATATCCATAAACATAATAAAACGGGGTTATCGTTGAGCCATTACCCGGCCCGGAAACCGAAGGCAAATACCTCAAGTTTTCCGCCATCCACACCTGGTCGCCAATTTGCACATACCTGTATGTTTGACCGTCGCGAGGGTCTGTGAATGTTCCGTCACTGTATATGGGCTTTTCTTCTTCAACCTGTTCTTTACAGCTTAACAGGCCGAAAGCCCAGGTTAACAAGGGGGTATATTCATCAGGGGCCAGTCCAAAATATGGGGCGTGATAATTTACGAACATTCTTAGAAGATTATGCCGGACAGAGCTGAAATCCTCGTGTAATTGTTTATATGCATTCCAGCTGCCACCTTTAATCCATTGTTCAGCCTGCCGCAGCCGGCCGGTGATGATATTATAGTCCATCAACCGAACATAGTTACCATAAAAGTAATACGATAAATAGCGCTTCCACTCCTGCAGATAAAGCTGTGTTATCAGTTTGTCATACGTGCCCGTATCATGACTGATCATGGCAGAAAAAGATTGATTCAATGAATAGCTAAGGGCTATCTGCTGCGCAAGGGTATTACTACTTGTAACCTCATCCCACGCCCAATGCAGTATTGCAACAGGGAGCAATACCTTTGCCGCCGTTATGGATGCCGCTTTACCATAAATTTGACTGGCAATTTTTACGGAGCCGAACGTTAAGGTACTCCTCCAGAAACTGTAGTCGTTAACTATGTCCCTGACCACTTCCCACCAAAAGTTGTTTTGATAGTCAGAAAACTCAGCATTGACCTCCCAGAGTGCATCCACAAAGGCTTGATCGTAGCCCGGAATGCTTTCGTTATAAATACCCGAAGATATCAGATTCTCTAGCGCTGATAAACGCTGCTGTGCCAGCCCGGCACTATATGCCTGGAGCATCAGAGCCCTGGTGCTTGCTGCAAAAGCACTGTGACCAATTCCAACTACCCCGGTAACATTGCTGTAATGAGACAAGGCGGACTGCAAACCGCTTACCCATGAAAGGTGCAGCCACCCAGAGGATAGCACCATGCCATCGGAGGCTGCATCGAACAACTGGTTTTCCAGGCCTGAAGCATAGTATCCAGTGAAAACGGAAAGAGCCGTTGTTGAAGCAGGAAGCTCATGAAAGTGATTTATCGTTTCGGCAAGTGCATTGTCATAAACATCGCCGTAAAGCCGGTCATATTCATCTTCAAACTGCCGGAAAACGCTGTCGTCATCACTGCTTTGCGAACCATACTCGGGAATGATGAGGGCGTAAACAATGTTTTTATATATGTTTTTTCGTTTGTTGTAATGATACAGCCCGCTGCCGGTCAATGAAAACCAAACTCGCAAATCTCCCCACGACGCAATTTCTGGTATGTTTTGACTCTCAAACGAGGGGTAATATAGCGTTTGTTGCCCATGGCCAAATGCCTGGCTGTCTTGCAACGCATTCAGCAGGCCACCAATTCCAGCCTGGTTGAGGTTGTCAGGTTGCAGATCATTGGCATTTGGGTTCGTTTGAATAGTCCTTGAAAATGCTTGTACTTCGAGATCCCGAATCAAGCTGCTTTGCAAATGCTCAAGCGAGGTATTAAGGTGTCTTGCCTTGTTTTCAGCCAGCATAAGAATACTCCTTCTCTTTACCTCATTGTCCTCACACAGAAACCTGTCCTTTGCAATGTCTTTGACATATATTCCATGTATCTTATCCTTATTCATTATGCTAAAGACCGCTTCCCCGGCAAATGACCGCTCAGAATCTGTAAATAGGGCGTATTTCCTGTCGTCGTATTCCAGGTTTATCCAATAGTGCAGCCCCTCCACAGAATCATAGCCTAGAATATCTTCTGTGTATGCAGAGTGATCTGGCCCCGCCTCGCCCTTTTGGGCTCTTCGTATGCAGCGCACGCGGTTTAGATTGAATTTGGGTTGCAGCAGCGAAAATCCACTGAAAGCGTCAAACACATAGGCATCATAGCCCCAGTTATCATGGGTAGAGCTCCAGTAATAGCCTGAGCTAAAGTTGCCAATCAATGAGCGATTCTGGTACATGGCCTGCAGTTCATCTCGAGCAGGCAGATACCAGTCGCTGTGGCCAAAGGCATTAAGCTCTGCACAAATCATGGCAGCATAGTTTCCCTGGTTCCAATTACCATGCTCATTCACTATGCCCAGGGTGTTATTATTACCGTCAATAATGCTTGTGGCACCAAAAGCAACACCATCCGGACCCCAGGGAAGACCGGAACTGTTGTCAGTGGGATAAACATGCAATTGTTTCTCTCCAATGGCAACAACAGGCAAGTCAACAGTTTGAGAAAACAACAGCTTACCGGAAAGCAAACAACAGCCCAGGACCAACGATTGCAGTGTTTTCTTAAAAATTGGCTTAGTATTCATAATGCAAGATTTATAAAAAAAGGTCAGTGTTTCGTTTTCAGGTACCGGACCAAAACCCATGTCGCCATAAGCCAGTTGAGGCGGGATAACAAAGGTGGCCCGTGCATCCTCTCTTAATTAACTGATGCCCTCTTCGCAGCCTGGCAACAACTGGTCGCTTCCCATGCAAAATTCTACTGGCTCACCGCGTTCGCGCGAGGAATCAAAGATACGTCCGTCGGAAAGCTTACCGGTGTAATGCACCGTCACAAGATCTCCTTCCTCGGGCAGGGGTTGCATGGTGTTTTGCCTGGTTTGTTTTTATTCAATCACTTTAACAAGTTCCACATCAAATACCAGGGTGCTGAAAGGGGGTATCATTGGTCCGGCACCCCGATCGCCATAGGCCAAAAATGAGGGGATGACCAGGGTGGCTTTGCCGCCCACCTGCATCATGCCGATGCCTTCGTCCCAACCCGGGATCACGTGTCCGCGGCCAACAGTAAATTCTATGGGTTCGCCCCGTTGGTAAGAAGAATCAAATACGGTACCATCGAGCAGCCGCCCCTCGTAATGAACAGCCACCATATCGCCGGACTGCACACGGGCTCCATCGCCCTGCTCGCGTTCCACATAATACAGGCCGGTTGAGGTAGGCGCAACTGTAATGTTTTCCCCGGCGAGATAGTCAAGCATTAGTCCTTCCTCCTGCTCCGCCCTCAACATGTCTTCCTGCATCTGTTGCTCCATAAGGCGCTCTTGTTCAAGTGCAAACCCTTCCTCATCCATTATTTTCCTTAAAGCGACATGGAAAACCACCTCGTCGCCTTCTTGTACAAAGGGAGGCAGCTCCATCATACCCACCGTATGGAAAAAGAACACCTCCGCATCAATGATGAAACTAGCGCTGTCGCCCTCTGCAATCAGAGCAAGGCCTTCATAAATATCACCCTGGTATTCCGGTTCCATCATCTGCAAAAACATGGGCATACCCATGTCACGACTGTCAAATAAAACGCTGTCGCGCACACTGTAAAACATTTCCATGGACAAAATATCTCCTGTTTCCGGTTTTTTCATGCCGGTTTCTACCAGCAGTGCGTATTTAAGCCCACTCTCGGTCTCCTGATATTCTATCTTTTCTGCAGGGCCTTCTGTCGGGATGATGGCACCGATATCCGATAAGTCCTCAATCTTGATTAGCTGCAGCATTTCATCGAAAGATGCGTAGTGATTAAAGTTTTTATAGTAAATGGTGGCAAGTATCTCACTTGAGTCATAAAAATCTTTATAGCGAGACTTGGTTATGACCAGATTGTGTTGCACGCCGATTCTGACACCCAGTCTATTCCGTATGTCTTTAATTTTCCTGTAGTGACACTTCCAGTAAAATTTATCACCCAAAGGAGCTACTCCGGTGCCATCTTGATAAAATGTAAATATACCTCCGCCACTTAACTCTATGTCCCCATAATCGGTCTCCACTGTTCTTGGGGCTATTTCCCATTTGCCAACTAAGCATAAATAATGAATATATTGAAAAAGTGAATGATCAAGCCTGAGCTGCCGGCCGTAATCATATACCTTATAATAACTTACAGCCTTACCAAGCGCAAAATTGATAAATGATGTACTGCTTAATGATAAACTACTCATCCACAGATCCTTTCCAATATCATAATCTTCCACGTTTATTGATATATTCTTTTCAACCCAATCAGAAACAATGATCTCCTCAGTAACCCATACACGGGGATAATGCATAAAGTGTAGTAACAACTTTTGTCCTTGCGGCAAATTCGATATCTCATAGCTTGTAGTGCCATCTTTAATCACATATTCACCATATATTTTTGTCAGCCTTTCATCTGTAACGACAATAAGGTTATTTGTCCATCCAAGCACCCCAAAAACCCTGCCTCTAACCCCTGGTTTATCTATCCTTTCATCCCTTTCAGACATGATTTGTTGTTTTCCATAATCGGAAGATACTTCCTTTGCTTCTGACTCATGAGCCATTATCCGTCTTACGCACCTCACACGGTTTAACTCATTTTTTAATCGATGCAGGACAAACCCGGAAGAAAAGTCCATAACAGCGGCTTCATTGCCCCATTGCTCTTCAGAACTAGACCAATAGCTTACCATAGATGAAAACCCACCAATTTCATTACGGTTTTCCCAGATATAAACCAGCTCAGTAGCCGAAGGCAGGTACCAGTCATTGTATCCGTACTGATTCAGATCCTGGCATATCTTTGCTGCATACAAGCCATTGTTCCAGTTGCCGTACGCATTTACAATGGCAACGGTATTAGCCTTGCCATCAATTACGCTGATTGCATCGGCAGAAATGAACTCCCGGCCCCAGGGGACCGAAGTATCGTGGTCGGTTGGATATACCTGGAGGGTCTGATCCCCAAAAGATATTTTTGGGGGGGGTTGACCGGTGGCCGTTTGCAACATTGGATTTAAAAACCCAGTGCTAAAGAAAAAAGCCAGGACAAGAGGGTTAAAATACTTCTTCATCAGAATGGTTTGTTTGTCGAAATGTTATATGTGCCAGTCAACTAATTGAGTCTGCTAGCAATCTCCTTGTTTATAACGTCTAATAACCTTATGTTTCACTGGTTCTTGTTAGATGTCGAAAGGTTTCTATTTGCTACCCAATGCGCGCGCCACCAAAAGGTGCTGCACAGGCAAACTCAAATGCACTACCTGGTTGGGTATTTTACCAGTACTTTCCTTGTTCCATGCCAGGATCCCAGGCATAAGATTCGGTTTTGGATGTGGTCATGCACAGCCCAACCAGATCTGACATCCCCGTCGAATCGTCTCATAAGATAAAGCCTGTTTCCAGAAAGAAAGGACTTTCCATTTCTTTTTAAAAAGTGAGATCTGTTGCCAATTTCAGAGTCTGAATAAACACATAAGCCATCAAGAAATGCCGAAATGTTATTTCCAAAATGACGTTTTATGTCGGCCCAGTCTGCAATTACCGCTTGGTTGCCAAATTGATTCCGAACAGCCTATCTCAGATCATCACCCGGTAAAGTGTATTCGTGTTTTGTTAGCGCATATGTAAAGCCATCTGGACCTCTTACGATACATTTGTGTTCGTGTAAACTTTCAAAGTGAAAGTTTACAAATGATATATAATCAGAATATCTTGATTCCCCCAGTAGCCTGCCCAAAAAACGGGCAGGGGCGGCAAAGTGTTGAACCACTTCCTCGCTAATTCTTCTGAACTGGTTTGGATTAACAGCCATAACTGTTAAAATGAAATCATCATCCGGGTCTTTAAGAAATGCTACTTCGATGCTCACACCATTTTCCCAGGCAGAGGTTCCCATGCTGTATCCTTTGCTTTGCTTTTGCATACCCGGAGTAAATGAGGGAAGCACATTGAAAATTGAATGATCAGGGGGTGTAATCAACTCATAATTTCTTACAATGTGGGTTTCATCAAATTCAGGAGAAAGAATTGTGGCCTTAACAAAATCTACATCGATGTTGTTGAACAGCAAATAAAGCGTTTTCTCCCGTGAATGAGTTAAGCCCATGCGTTCAATGTGAAAGGTAAGTGTATTGTTGGATTCGTTATAACCAAATTGGTCACCGACCGGATTTACGTTACTTATCAGGAAAGGGTTATAAAACCGGTAGTTACTTAACTGTGATGATGAAATTAGTGTGGCACTATATGGGCCGATGTTTGAGACAGGTTCCTCTGCTGCCCGAATATATGTTTGCGCCGAAACCCCGGGTATACAAAAAGTGATTAGAAGTGTCAGAAAGATTGTTCTGCAGATTTGTTTTTTCGCAGTAAATAATTTCTCTGTCTTTTTCATGGGTTTGGTGTTTATTCGTTCTTGGTTTGTGGGAAGCTGTTTGGTTAATTAATAATACTTTGATTAAATCATCGACCTTAAACTGCAGCAACGGATTATTATTCCAGTTTTATGATAAGCCGCCTATCAGGGCATCCATAAACAGATGTTTTATACCCATAAAAATACAAAAATCGCAAACCATACACAGTTTTTTGCATATTTTTTAATGTATAGCTCTTTTTTCAATCTGGAGATATCCTTCGTGTGTGACTTTACCGACCGGATCATCTTTATTCAGATGCTGCTGAAGTTTCTGATTGTGATTTGCAAGAAACCGGAATTTGCGCTACAGCAGAGCGTTTTGTGAAAGAATCTAACTTCGTTAATATAAAAAACCAGGGGACAAAAAACACCTCAACCAAGTGAAATAAAAAAACTTTATCTTCAATAGAAACATCATCAGGGTAATGGATTGGCTTAGGATAACGCGCCTTTGTGCCCCTAATCATCTTAAGTGCGCACTTAATCTTTAATGCAACGGACAGAGTACCCAAACGCACGACTGCTGCGGTACATGTGCGCACCATTAGATAAAAACAGGTTCCGTGAGTGTATTCCATCCACGGTACAGGACCAATAGCGCCCATCGCTACCTACATAGTTGAACAATCCCCTATTGCTGCGCCAACCTGCTACAGGTAATTTTAGCGGTGAGGCGAAAGCCCCTGCCGCATCGTTGCTGCTCCAGCTCAAGCGTTCCGCATCTAATTCGGCTTCGGTTGGTAACCTATACCCGTCAGGACAGGGATTGTTTATACCGGCAGCACCCTGCCATAAATTGTCGTTTTTGGGAGAGCGCCAATCATAGGGGGCATCCGGAGATAAAATGAAATCGCCGTGTCCTGGTGTGTCGTTGCTGCTCAGGGTAGATGTTGTACCAGAGGTTCTTTTCTGATGCCCGTCGATGCCACGTCCCCATTGGTATAGGTCGCCATACGCCTGTTCGTCTGTACTACTCATGGCCACGCGGCTGGCACCCAGATTACGGTCCAACCAGGTTCTCCCAGTGTTAGGGTTAATTACATCTCCTTCATCCTCGTCCAAACCTGTAAATTGTTGCACCTGCCCGTAAGCTAAACCAAGGCTGTTTTCACCATAGGCACGTACATAATAGGTCACGCCTGGCACCAATCCGTCAACAGCAGCAGAAAAAATGCCTATGCCATCGCCCGAGGGGATCCGTGTGTCTGCCAAATCAGGCAATGAATCGGTGCAATAAACAAATCCTCGTTCGGTAACGGTTGCCCCTCCATCTGTAATAATCTCTCCATTAAAGACAGCATCGGTATATCCTACATCGCTTACCTCATGAGTAACCACTTCTGCAATATGTGTAGGAATGATCACCTTGCTAGTGTGACTATAACCGCTGGTGTTTAAACCTGCCTGGGCATAGACGCGGTAAAAAAGGGTCTCGCCATAGTAAACCGCACTGTCCACGTAACTCCTAAGGGTCTTATCTATAATCACCGGGGTAATCTGGTTCCACTGAACACTATCCGGACTCCGGTCAATGAAAAAACCATCAAAGTGGGTGGCACTCTGCTCCCAGGATAACAATACACCACCGTCAGTGACCGAACCTGTTAGGGATGAAGGAGTCCACAGCTCCTCCGGACAATCTCTGTCGTAAGGATTATGAAACTCTCTGGTACAATAGGTCATCAATAAAATAAGCAGGGCAAAATTTAAAATTGATTGTAAGCGATTCATATGATATTGGATGTATTTCTGGACAATAGCCGAAAAAAGTTCTAAAGAAAAGCATTTGTATGGATGTTACCAAAGCAAAGTTATAATGATTTAACAT
>PWMI01000042.1 GCA_003558235.1 Candidatus Iainarchaeum sp. | reverse complement strand
TGGCGTCTTGGTAGGCGCGGATGGCGTTGTTCCAGTCGGCTTCGAGGGTGTCGGCGACGAGGCGGTTGTGGGGGTCGACGGCGAGGTAGCGGCGGCGGGCGGTGTCGGCTTCGTGTTGGGCGCGCTCGAGGTGTTGGGCGCGGAGTTGTTGGGCTTGCTGGTGGTGGTTGTCGAGTTCGGCTTGGATGAGGAGGGCGGTCTCGAGGGTGAGTGGGGTGATGGTGGTGAGGATGAGTTGGCTGATGGCGTGGTCGATGCCGCTGCCGGGGATGCGTTGGCAGGATGGGGTGCCGTGTTCGATGGCGTCGCGGTGGCAGGCGTAGGTGGGGTAGTGGCGTCCGGATCGGGTGTGGTAGCGGACGCTCATGCGTTTGCCGCACTTGCCGCAGATGGCGAGGCCTTGCAAGAGGGCGTTGCCTTCGCGGGCGGGGGTGGTGCTGTGGGGGTGGGGTTGGTGGGCGGCGGCGTTGCTGAGGAGCGTGGCTTGGTTGTGCTCGAACGCGTCCCAGGTGATGTAGCCGGGGTGGGCGTCGGGGATGAGGGCGATCCATTCGTTGCGGGGTGTGAGCGTGAGGGTGGTGCCGGTGGGGGTGTGGCGGGTGCGGTGGCGGCCGTACGTGAAGGCGCCGGCGTAGCGGGGGTTGTGCAGTACTTGTAGCACTCGTGAGTGGGTGAGTGGCGCCCAGCCGAGGCTGCCCTTGTGGGGGCCGCTGCGGTGGCGGATGGGGAAGGTGAGTTGCTGCTCGTTGAAGTGCTGCACCACAGCGCGGGCGCTGCCGCGTGCGGCGAAGGTGTCGAAGAGTAGCCGCACCGCGCTCTGCACGCCCTCGTCGGGGTCGAGGCGGACGCGGTCGAGGGGGTCGTAGCTGAGGCCGGCTGGGAGGGGGACCTTCAGTTCGCCGCGGCGCGCTTTGGAGCGTTGCCCGCCGATGAGGCGCGCACGGATGAGGTGCAGTTCGGCTTGGCTCATGGTGCCCTTGAGGCCGAGCAGGAGCTGGTCGTTGAAGTCGCTCGGGTCGTAGATGCCGTCTTCATCGGCGATGGCTGTGCTGGTGAGGGCGCAGAGCTCCACCAGGCGGCCCCAGTCCGCGGAGTTGCGCGCCAGCCTGCTCACTTCGAGGCCGAGCACGATGCCGGCGTGACCGAGGCTGACCTCGGCGACGAGGCGCTGGAAGCCCGCGCGATCGGCGGCGCTGGCGCCGGATTGCCCCTGATCGCAATCGATCACGGTGATCAGCTCGGGATGCCAACCGAGGCTGATGGCGCGCTGCCTGAGCGCGTACTGGCGAGCGCTCGACTCGCTGTTGCTCAGCACCTGCCGCAGCGTCGACTGCCGCACGTAGACGAAGGCGCCGCGAGCGAGTTGCGAGGCGCTGATCTTGCCGCTCACACCGTGCCCTAGCGGCGCTGCCTCGAGACCCGCCTCCCTGCCAGCGGGCCGCTCGACGCTCCCGGCTCGCTCGACGGGGTTCACGCGCTCACCCCCAAGCCCGCGATCCCAGCGCCGGGCGCGGCGTCGAGAAGACCCCGAAGCAACTGCGCCAACAACCTCACCACCACCTCGGCATCGAGCGGCACACTACCCGCGCCACCAGCAGCGACCAGCGCGCCGCCGCTGGCGGCACCCCACCCGCCCGATGGCGCGTAGCTGCGGTGACCGCGCTCTGGTGAGCGGTTCACGACGCGCTCCCGCCCGGCGCGAACGTGATCGCTCCACACGCGAAGCCAGGCCGCCACGCCGGAACGCTCAACCACGCTGCGGCCCCAGCGCCACGCCCGCGGACCACCAGCCACCGCATCGGCGCGCAAGCGCTCGTAATCGCGCCGCAAACGCGCTGGCTCGAGGGCGTGAAGAACCTCACCGGTGGCCGCTTTTCGGAGCGCGCGCGCGCATCACCGCCCGCTCGATCGAACGCGGATGCACCCGCACCCCATAACGCGCCTCGATCAACCCCACCAAGTCCCGCGGCCGCGCCGCAGCGCCTATAGCCAGCTGCTCCAACACGAACGCCAGCACCTCCTCCCCCAACTTGTGAGAGCGCCTCGGACCCGGCCGCTCGACCAGCAACCCCGCCAAGCCCTCCGCCTCCAACGCCGCCGCCGCGGCGTAGTACGACGGCCGCGAGAAGCCGAACGCGCCCACCGCCCGCGTGACGCTCCAAGCGTCGACCTGCACGCGACGCACCAACTCGTACTTCACCTGCAGCAGATCCCGCGCATCGAAGAAGGCAGAAGCCAAGAACGCCTCATCCACCACCCGCTCAGGCCGCGGATTCAAGCTCCTCTCCGCACGCAACGCCACCACCTTCGCATCCTCCCGCTCAGCCATACCCGACCCCTCTCCCACATCACAAGATGTAAGACGCATTATGCCATACCAGATCGCAGTCGGCAACCGGCACACGCGCCCCGGCGACGCCGAAACTCGAGCAAGACACCTTTTAAAGGCAACTCCAAGCGCCCTCTTCGCCGCCATCACCAAGTCCAGACTCGACTGTGAAGGCGTAATTCGCTTGACACGCGTGACGTAATCCCCTTTACGCGTCACGCTCCGCTCCACCGATCAGACCCGCCACCAACTCGGTGAGCGCGAGGAGGTCATCGAGGTGCAACGCACTCCGGCCAGCGGCTACCACCGTGAACGCATCGACCGGCGCTACGCTCGTCCATGACGCCGGCAAGCGAGAGTCAAGCCCTCTTGCCTGTGTACTTTGTTCCTCCTGGGTTCCGTTGGCATTGCGGTGCCGGGCTCTTGGCCTCCTCTCTCTCTCATGACCAGCGGCGGATCGTCGTTGCGTTCGCGTGCCTCGTTCCTCGGGTAGCTCGCTGGTGCTACGCCGCCATGCTGGTCTCCTGCGGTTGGTCGTCGCTGGTCGTTTCGGCGTCGAGCGCGTCGAGCTTGCGCATGTCGAGGTAGATGCGGCCAGCCAGCCACTC
>PWMI01000018.1 GCA_003558235.1 Candidatus Iainarchaeum sp. | reverse complement strand
GACATTCTTGTCTGTGGCGTCTTGGCGTCAAAAAGAATCACAGACAAGAATGTCTGTGTTACGCTTGAACCTGCGCCGTCAGGCGCCCCATTTTCAGAGCGCAGTCTCTGAAAATGCGTAGAATCTTTAATTGAAACTCATAGAAAAAAAAGTTTTTTACGAGCTATCGGGCAGACTTTCATTGACCTCCATCAGCAGCTCGCGCGCCCGGTCCGGACCCCTTGCTTCCAGTACCCGGGCGGCAAGCTGCCGGGCCTCGCTGAACTTGATCGAACGAATGATTTTTTTAATCCGGGGCAGACTTTGTGGCGGCGCCAGGCTCAGACTGTCCAACCCCAGTCCGATAAGCAGCGGGGTGAACAGCGGACTGCTTGCCATTGCCCCGCATATCCCGACGTGGATACCGGCTTTACGAGCGGCATCAACTGTCAGCTTGATCAGTTTCAAAACGGCCGGATGTTCGGGCCTGTAGAGGCCGGCTACATCTTTTTCGGCCCGATCGACGGCGAGGGTGTACTGGATCAGATCGTTCGTGCCGATGCTGAAAAAATCACATCTTTCAGCCAGCGCATCCGCACACATGGCCGCGCTGGGCAGTTCGATCATCATTCCCACCCGCATGTCCGGATCGTAGTCCTCACCGGCAGCATCCATGTCGCTTTTCACGTCATCCAGCACTTTCAGAGCTTCCTCCCATTCTTCTACCCCGCTGACCATCGGGAACATTAAGCTGACGTTGCCGTAGGCACCGGCTTTCAGTATGGCACGCAACTGGGGCTTGAATATATCGGGGTTCTTCAAACAATAACGCAAAGACCTCAATCCCAAAAACGACTCCCGGGCCTCCAAATCAGGCTTTAATTTCCACAATTTGTCGGCACCAATATCCAGCGTTCTCATCACAATAGGACGTCCATCCAGTTTGTTTATAGCTTCCATATAGGCGTGAAAATGCTCATCGACCGACGGTATCCGCTCCGAATCGAGAAAAAGCAGCTCGGTTCGATACAGCCCTATGCCTTCAGCTCCGTAATCAAGGGCCTTAGCTGTAGCTTTAGGCGATTCGATATTCGCCACCAGTGAAAAAATACGACGACCATCCTGTGTTTTTGAAGGCAGATCGCGCATTTCTTCCAGCAAAGAGCGTTCCGATTCCTGAAGTTTACGGGACCGGCTGGAATAGCGAAGGCAAGTTTCCCGATCCGGCTCAACAATGACATGACCGTTTGTTCCATCAACGATGATGCTCTCGCCGCCCGAAACCCGGCGGGTAATGTTTTCGGCTCCAACCACGGCCGGGATACCGAAAGCCGAGGCGATTATAGCCGCATGACTGGTGGGCCCGTCGCCTTCACTCACTATACCTTTGACCTTATCCGAATCGAGCGAGGCTATTTGCATAGGGCTCAGAGAATGCGCCACCAGCACTATTTCATCCTGAAGATTTGAAATATCTTCACCTTCATGGCCGGTCAAATGTCGCAGAAGCCGCCGTTCGAGATCATCGAGATCCGGCACATGTTTCTGCAGAAAATCATTCTTACTAAAAGTCTCCCGCCAGCGTCGCATTGTGGAGGCGACGGCGAACTCCGCAGTAAAGCATTTTTCCTTTATCGCCGCGTGCATCTCCTCCCGCAATGAGTCGTCTTCCAGCATTCCGGCGTGGCCCACGAATATTTCCGCTATTTTAGGACTTGTCGTTTTTGCAAGGGTATCGGCAAATCGGTGAAGTTCGTCCACCACCTCTTTCATCACAGTCTTCAGCTTCTGTATTTCATTGTCTATGTGGTTTTCGGTGATATATTTAGCCGGTATCCTGATACTTTCTGACTCAAGAAGAAAAGACTTCCCTATCACTATACCTTCAGAAACCGGTTTTCCATGCTGAATGTTCATGATAAGTAGTGTATTAAATTTATATTCACCGTCTTAACCCGAATAAACACTCCGTCTTTCGGTCGATTAATGCTTCTCACTCTGAAATTTCCACGCACATAATGAATCGAAAATATTCAGTGAACCACGTTTACCTCATCACCACCGGCACAGGGCACGGTGGTGATGCTCCGTGGCTCACTGATGGCTCACAATGAACCATTTTAATACTCCATAAATTCACCCAGCGTGCTTTAATTCCCGAAAAGGCCGACTAATATTCATTATCTTCCGGCATATCCATATCCTCCGGTTCCAGCGGTTCCGGATCGATAGGCTCTTCCGGTTCAATAGGTTCATCCGGATCAATCGTAGCGGGTTCTTCCGGGCAGCCGGTAAACAAGACTGTAGCGGTGGCTAGAAGTACACTCACTAAACCTGCAAACAACACTTTCACTGCATTATTTCTTCCTAACATTTTCCTACCTCCTTTCGGCAAAGAGTTTCAAACTAACGATACACTCTCACTTAAATTAGCTAGCCGGCCAAAACCCGGCTCGTAGTGGACGCTTTCAAGCGTCGCCGGGTTAGCGTAACGTATTTCGGACTTCGGAGCCCTTTAAAGGGCTAACTACGAAACTTTTGCAACATTTTCGGCCAGCCTTTCAACTAACCTGTTCAGTCAAGCTATTAATGCAAAGTATATGCCAGACGCAGGGCGACACATGAAATATGACTATATCTCCCTGCATATCATTATCCCGCATATTTCACAAATTAAAGGCAATAATTATTATAAACTGCTGAATAGCAAAAGTTTAAGTGACCTTTCGGCTGTATGCTTTGGGTAAAGACTATATTTTTCACCCTCTTAAAGACAATTTGCCCTTCGGGAGCGGCGTCAGCACCCCATCTGCTGTGTCAGGCTGCATTTGCAGTGTGTAAACACAGCTGCGTTTGCCTTACTTGCAGCTACGGCACTGACACCGCTTGAAATAAGCGGGATAGTGCCCCTGCTCAAGACCCTGCCGTCTGATTGCGGTTTTTTGTGCGGGAAGGTTCGTT
>PWMI01000047.1 GCA_003558235.1 Candidatus Iainarchaeum sp. | reverse complement strand
GGTACGGGCCTGGCAGGACCGCAAGAGCGCCATACTCTTGCCCCTGACGGTGCTTCTGGCCAGCCTCGCCGGCGGGGCGCTGGCCGGTTGGGTGGTCCGTCTGCCGGTTGCGCAATCTTTGGTGATGGGTGGGGGGATGGGGTGGTATTCCATGAGCGCCGTGTTGGTGGGCCAGAGCTATGGATACGCTGCGGGAGCTCTTGCCTTCCTCGCCAACCTCTTTCGTGAACTGATGGTTCTGTTGGCCGCTCCCTGGCTCCTGCGCTGGGGTGGAGCCGGAGGGCTGATCGGCGCGGCCGGTGCTACCGCCATGGATTCGACGCTGCCCATCATTGTGAGGGTGGCCGGTTCCAAGTGGGCCGTTCTATCCCTGATTAGCGGCATGATCCTATCTCTATTGGTACCGTTTATCACCCTGCTTGTGGTAAGCATCTTGGGAGGAGGTGGATGATGCCCAAGAAGAGGTTTCCCCGCCCGCATAAAGATGGTTGGTATGTTCATGAAGAGACGAGGACGGAAGCGGCGTTGGCTGAGATTTTGAAGAGGCGGGGGTGGCGCTTCCAACAGGAAGCGGCACTGGGGCCCTACCATGTGGATTTTCTGGTAGAAGGACGGGTGGTGGTAGAGGTGGATGGTTCCAGCCACCTGGTGAGCGGGGCGCGGGAGCGCGATGCTCATAGAGACAGAGAATTGCACGTGCGCGGCTATGCGGTGGTGCGCATACCGGCTGAGGCGATAGCGCACCGTACTCACCAGCCCCACATTCGTAAGATTGAAGAGAGTTTGAAACGAAAACGACCTGAACCGGAGCCGCTGTGGGGTGAGCACCGCCAGCGCTGGGAGAAGGTGAGGAAGCGGCTCAGCCCCATCCGCACCGGCGCGCAGCCCGGCATGGACGAGATGCTTTGCGAGGATGAAGAGTTGATGAAGCACTGGTTGGATACGCATCCCGTGGTGGACAAAGACGCCAAAAAGAACGCCAAGCGCCGCGGCTCTAGACGCGGCGCAAAAGACCGATGAGCATGGAGGCAAGCCCCGCGGCCACCAGTGGCCCGGCCGGGATGCCCCGAAAGAAAGCGGCCCCCAGAATGGACCCCAAGGCCAGCCCTATCACAATGCCCGGACTGCTGCGCAACAGAGACACGCCCTGCCCGGTGAGGATGGCCGCGACCATGCCGGCCAAGAGTGCAGCCATGCCCTCACGACTCAAGAAGGTTCCCGCGAGGCTTTCTAAAGGGGCTTTGTTACTGGCCAGAGGTGCCAGCACAGCAACGGTTAGTAGCAAGAGTCCTGTTTCGAGCCCTTTTTCTTCCATGAACGTCACGGCAGCTTCCAAACGAAGGAGCTGTAGGCCCAAGAGGACCACTGATGCCTGCATGAGCAAGCGATTGCGACAAAGAACGCTGATGAACGTGACCAGGAGCATCGTAGTCAGAGGTCGGTGCATTGGTACCACCTCCTATGGTCATCGTGTGCCCATCCAGACCAGTCCCACCCCTAAGAGAACCAGAACCCAGCGGGGCTGACTGGCTTGGCTGGAAAGACCAGCGATTCCCACCAGCGTTGCCGCCATGAGGATGGTCGGACCCACCAATCCCAAGACTGCATTGATGCGTACGGCCGTGCGCAGATTGGCCAGACTGAGCATGAAAAAAGCCGCACTCAATTCTATACAGGCGGAAAGGAACCGGAGCAGTGCCATGCCTAGAAGGGCCCGGGATTCACTCACCATATTGCTCACCCATGTCAAACTATGAGCCCTCTTTCCGATTTAGAAGTAAGAGAATAGACAGCGTGTAATCGGTGAGACTAGTGTCGTCAGTGTGCGGGGGGTGAGGGTGTGAAGCGGGTGCAAAAGACGCAACTGGCCTCTTTGAGTTCAGTGGCGGTGGTCATGGTGCTGGGAAATTCCATGCTCATACCCGTACTTCCCAGCATCCGGAGGGCCTTCAACTGGACGCAGGTGGAGGTTGGTCTCATCATTACGGCTTTCTCTTTGGCCGCGGGTGTTACCATACCTGTCGCCGGATACTTGTCCGACCGGTTCGGGAGGAAAGTGGTCATACTCGCCGCGCTCATCTTGTATGGCATCAGTGGTTCTATTGCCGGACTTGTGCCATCGTTTTTCTCCCAACCTCTTATGCCTTTGCTGATGGCCCGGATATGCCAGGGCATCGGCGCCGGCGGAACCTACCAGATTGCCATGGCTCTTACCGGGGATCTTTTTCAGACAAAGGAACGCCGTGCGGCGCTGGGATATTTGGAGTCAGCCAATGCTGGTGGCAAGGTCATTGCCCCTCTGGTAGGAGCGGGTTTGGGCATGGTGAATTATCGTGCTCCCTTCTTCTTGTATGGATTGTCAGCACTGGGAGCGGCAGTGGCAGTGAAAAAAGCTATCCATAAGCCACAAGTTCAACCTCAGGACAAGTCATTCGGCAGCTACTGGTCAGGATTAATGAACATTGTGCGCTCCAAGGCGTTATCCATGAGTCTTTGCTTTCTGGCCGGTGCTGTCGTGCTCTTTCTATATTTTGGTATTCTCTCTCATCTTTCCGATCTCTTTGAGCGCGAGCACCATATCACCGGTATCCTCTTGGGTCTGGTCATTGCCGTACCTGTATTGGGGATGGCCTTGACTTCCTTCTTTAGCGGTCGTTGGTTGACGGGCCACCCCGCGAGGTCACTGCGTCTGGCCGCTGGCACAGGCTTGAGTCTGGCCGCGACGGGGTTGGTGGGTGCGTACTTCTTACATGCTCCCATATTCCTCCTTGGGTCCATCGTGGTCATGAGTGTAGGCAATGGTCTGGTGCTACCCAGCCTCAATTCCCTGGTCACGGGTGCGGCTGCCGCATCGGAGCGAGGGATGGTTACTTCGTTGTATGGCACGGTTCGTCATGCCGGGGCGGCGGGAGGACCGCCTCTGTTTGGTTTGATGGTCTCCTCCCAGGG
>PWMI01000031.1 GCA_003558235.1 Candidatus Iainarchaeum sp. | reverse complement strand
TGAGATTGATGGTGAGGAAAGAACCGCTATTAAGTTGATCGTGGAGCCGAGGTAGATATAATGTTTACCTATTATAACGGCTAAAACCAAGATAGTGGTTAGCATTTTCCATTCTAACTGGTATAACAATAAAAAGCATAATAGAATATTAATTCCGATTTATAAAGGGACTTTAAACTTGGTTGTATTGAAAGGGTCAAGGTGAGCTATGAAAATACTTCATACGGCAGACATCCATTTAAGAGACCATGAAGATGAGAGATGGAAAGCGTTCTGTAAACTTATTGAAATAGGAAAAGAGCAGAATATTGATATTTTTATTGTAAGCGGAGACCTTTTTAATAAAGATTTTGATGCAGATAACTTAAGACCAAAGATTAGAGAATTATTTACAAACTGCGGTTTTAAGATAGTAATCATTCCAGGGAACCATGACAGTGAATCATATAAAAGTGGATTTTATTTTGGTGAAGATGCAATTATTATAGACAATTTAGAAGCACCTTATAGTAATAATGAAGTTAGTATATGGGGCTTACCATTTGAGCCAATTGAGGGAGAAAAAATTCTCGAAAAACTCCGCTCATTAAAGGATAAGTTTACGAAAGATAAAAAGAATATCCTGCTATTTCATGGAGAGTTAACAGATATGTTCTTTTCAAGAAAAGACTTTGGTGAAGATGAGGAAGGAAGATATATGCCTGTCAAACTTTCATTTTTCGATGATCTTAATATTGATTATGTACTAGCTGGTCATTTTCACAAAAATTTTGATGTTATGACTTTAAAAAATGGGGGCTATTTTGTTTATCCAGGGTCCCCCATTTCAATAACAAGAAGAGAAACTGGTCAAAGAAAAGTGAACATATTTGAATTGGGTGAAGCACCGAAAGACTTCCTACTTGATACCCCATATTTTGAAGATATAACTATAGAGTTAGATCCTTTCTCATATAGCGAACCTATTGAAATTATAAAAGAAGAACTTGATGGTATTAGTGCAAATGCTAAAGTTATCCTGACGGTTACAGGGTATATTAATAGTGATAATATTGACCGAAATGAAACTGAATTTAGGGAAGACATCTTAAAAATATCAGAAGGAAAGACTGTTGTTAGTAATATTGAATTTAAAGATATAAAAACAATAGTTGAAGATGATTTATTTAAAAGCTATATAGATAAACTAGAAAAGAGAAATTATGATGAAGTGAAGAAAAAACAGCTTCAAGAAGTAGCTATAGATGCTATGAGGAAGGCAATATTATGAAAATTAAAGAATTCTCCATAACAAGATATGGTCCTTTGCCAAGTACAGGAAAAATAAACCTGAGTGATTTTAACTTATTCTGGGGCAAAAACGAGGATGGTAAAACCCTGACCATAGATGCCGTGGTGAAGTTATTATTAGGTAAGAATATAAAAGACTTTGAAAAAATAGATCGAGTGGAAGAGACCCCCGAAGGATATGTAATATTGGGAGAAGGTGATGGAAAAGAGACCAAGCTTCCAGAGAAGGGTGACTTAACAAAGGTTGTGGATTTAACTTCTTCTGAGTGTCGCAACATATTTATAATAAGAGATAGTAATTTATCGGTTGGTAGTGATGCTAATCAAGAAAGTAAGTTTTATACTGATGTTACGGACAGGCTTACTGGCTTAAGAACTGGAGATATTACAAAAATAAAAAAGAGCCTTGATGAAATAGGAAATATAACACCAAAAACGGGTAAATTTAAAACTGGCGGTAATGAGCAAATAGGAGAAAGAGTAGATAATGCTAAAGAACTTACAGAAGAAGCAAATCGTTTAATTGGAAATGTTAAAGAAGATGAATTTGATAAACTCGAAGAAGAACTTGTGCTGAAAAAAGAGGATATAAAGAACACTGAACAAGAGATTACTAATCTTGACGATGCTAGAAAGCGAGAGGAATACGAGAAAGCAAAAACAGCATTGGATAGCCTCGAAAATGCCATGGCTGAGATAAAAGGATTAGAAGTGTATGATGATAAAGATGAACGAGCATGGAGAGATTTTGAAAGAGATATAGAGAAGTACGAAGAAGATAAGGAAAAGATTATTGAAGATCTTCAAAAAAAAGGAGATGATTTGAAACAAACAAATACTAAGCTTGGTGAGGTTGATAAAGACTCTAAGGTATTAAATGATAGAAAGAAAAAAATTGATGAAGAAATTAGATCTGAAATCAAGAGTTACGAAACTAAAAGTGAAAACCTGGTAAAACAAGAAGGCAAAAATAAACTATATGCTCAACTATTGTTTATTTTTGCAATCCTATGTGGCTTATCTTTAATAGGATTCATGATTAATCCATCACCGCTATTTCCTGCTTTCTCAATTATATTTCTTCTAATTGGTTCAGTAATAGGAATACTGAAGTACATTTTTGTTATAGAAAAAGGCAAGCTTGCAGCTGATTTTGAGAAGGTTAAAACAAAGCTATCTAAATTTGGATTGGGCGCTGATGAGATTGATAGCATGCATTTTAATATTCAAGGCTTCGATGAAGAATATAGAAAAACCACTGAAGAGTTACAGGAAATAAAAAGGGATCAAGGTGTTTTAAAAAATGCCATAGATGATTTACGCGATACGAAGTTACCCGACTTAGAGGATAAAATTGAAAATGCTAAAGAAGCCATAGATAATATAAAAATTAAGTCAAAAGTTGAGACCCTGGAAGAATACAAAGAGAATCTTAAGTTGAAACAAAGCCTTGAAAAAACAATTGGAGAAGAAAAAAGAATTTTAAAAGACAACTTTAATGAAAAGAGCAGTGATGAAGAAGAAAATATTTCATATTGGCGAGAAAGAATCAGTAGCCTTGAGAGTTATAAAGATAAAGCCATTGGCATAGAATATAGTGAAACTGCTGTTAAAGAGTTACAAGATAAAAGAGAGGCTCTTATTAAAGATTTAGAAGAAATAACTGAAAAAATGAAATCCCTGAAAAAAGAACTGGCAGAAATTCAACGGAAAGCGAATGATAT
>PWMI01000076.1 GCA_003558235.1 Candidatus Iainarchaeum sp. | reverse complement strand
TCAATACCCTCGGGAACTAATTTGGAACCACTTTCCTGCAAATAGCGTTCAGCCGAGCCTTGGCGCATGGCGCCCAAGGAACCCATGCCCCGGTAAACTTTGAAGGAGCGCCCCTGGTAGATTTCCATCTCGCCCGGGCTCTCATCCACCCCGGCGAAGAGGCTGCCAAGCATCACCGTGCTAGCTCCCGCGGCCAGGGCCTTGGCGACATCACCGGAAAACTTGGCGCCCCCGTCTCCAATTACGGGTACACCGTGCTTATGGGCAAGTTCACATACTGACAGCAATGCGGTAAACTGGGGGACGCCGACTCCCGCCACGACGCGAGTGGTGCAAATAGAACCAGGTCCTACTCCTACCTTCACCGCGTCTGCTCCCGCTTCTATCAGAGCAAGCGCTCCCTCCGGTGTGGCAATGTTGCCGGCTGCAACGTCGAGCCGGGGATGCTCTTTCTTTAAAAGTGCAAGCGTTTCGATGACACCTCGAGAGTGTCCGTGAGCCGAATCCACCACCAACGCATCCACCCCGGCTTCGACCAGGGCTTTGGCCCTTGTCAACGCATCCTCACCTACACCCACAGCTGCTGCGACCAGCAAGCGTCCGCCTTTGTCTTTGGCAGCATCGGGATGCTTGCGGGTCTTCTCAATATCCTTGAGAGTAATGAGGCCTTGCAAGCGATAGTTGTCATCAACTAATGGCAATTTTTCAATTTTGTAGCGCGCCAGTATCTCCTTGGCTTGGTCCAACGTGGTGCCGACCGGAGCAGTGATGAGTCCTTCCTTGGTCATGACCTCACTGATCAGACGATCGTAGTCTTCTTCAAACCGGAGGTCACGATTGGTGATAATGCCCACCAGTTTGTGGTCATCCACCACGATGGGTACACCGGATATGCGGTAACGGGCCATTAAGGTGAGTGCTTCTCGAATCCGGTGGTCAGGCGAAAGGAAGATGGGATTCTTGATGACACCGTGTTCTGAACGCTTGACCTTATCGACTTCTTCGGCTTGCCGTTCAACGGACAAATTCTTGTGTATGACGCCGATGCCGCCTTCGCGCGCCAGAGCGATGGCCAGGCGTGCTTCCGTCACGGTGTCCATCCCTGCGCTCACAAGGGGTATGCTCAAATCTAGACGTTTTGTGAAGCGGGTTCGCACACTGACGTCGCGGGGGAGCATCTCGGAGTAATTGGGCATAAGCAAGACGTCATCAAATGTCAGCGTCTCACCATAGATCTTGCGATCAGCCAAGGTATTTCAACTCCTAGACCGAGATATTTCAATTATTATATCACAAGTGCCCATCTGCTTCAACTATTCGCAGCCGATTTGTCGGCTGTTCTGTGACATGATATCATCATGACAGTCCACCAGCAACAACGTGACCATGAAGACCAAGCCGTCTTCGCAGCTGGGCCCCTCTCATGGCTCCTTGGGTTTTCGAGATTCCCGGACAACGGTGAGTTCACCGGACGTTGGGGATACAGTAAAATGCCTCGAATGACTTCACCCATACTCTCGGGCTGGTGGTTGCTTGGGCCATACTGCTCGGTGATCTTACCGGCATGAACACTACGCGAGCTTGCCCATGAGCATCAAGACTCATTTTGATCCAAGAACGAACGTACTCGCTGCATCAGCTCGTCACGCACTTGTCGAAACACGTCAAGCTTTTCCTCGCGGTCTCCTTGAACCCGTGCCGGGTCAGGCAGCGGCCAGTGGTAGCGGGCCCTGCCCGGGGTCAGAGGGCACCGTTCCTTGGCGTCTCCGCACAGTGTTATAATGAGATCAGCCTGATCCAAACGTTCCTTGGTGATCGGCTTTGAGAGTTGCTCTGAGATGTCAATGCCAAGCTCGGCCATGCTGGCGATGGCTAGCTCATGCACACAACTGGGTTCCAAACCAGCGCTAGATACATCCCATTGTTCGCTACCCCAATGCCGTACGAGCCCTTCAGCCATTTGGCTCCGCGCCGAGTTGCCCGTACAAAGGAAGAGTAAATGCTTTTTCATCGTTATACTCCTTTGCTCAATTCCTTGCTCTGTGTCTTATTTTGCCATGAAAGGATGGGCATAGCAATGATCAGGTGATTGACATGAGTAACTATGAGTAAACGATCAGATTTTTACCCGCAAGTCTCAGCACAGTAGAGGAGATGAGAATGAAAGGAAATATTGCAGAGAGAAAGGACATAGTGATAATCTTGGAGAAGATGAGTAGGAATATTCTACTAGATGTAGAAACATATACATTATGTCTACTAGTGTTGGTGTTCCGGGGAATGGGGGAGGAAGGATATTTATGAAGTCTATAGAAGTCTTTGCCAGAAATGTTAAGCGACAGCTGGGGCAAAAGAGGATGCGCATTAAGGACCTGGCTGAGCTAGTAGAGGTGTCCGATTCGTACCTATCGTTGGTTCTATCGGGAGCTCGTGACAATCTGAATGATATGTATAAAGACCGAATAGCGGCGGCTCTGGGAACAAGCGTGTCTCAGTTATACAGTGAGTCTCCACCTTCTTTGCTTTCGGACCCCGACCATCTGTTGTCGTTAGAGAACGGCGATGGGCTTTGGGGCAGAAAGTGCGAGATGGATACATTGGAAGACTGGATGGCGTGTGCCGGTCTCCCGCAGGAACGCCGGGTCTCCGTGTATCGCGCGTTTGGCCGCCTCAAAGACGAGGGGGCTCACTTGGTAGCAAGCTTTCTGTCGGATGTGGTCAGAGGTTGGAGTGAGGAGGCCGACCCGGGGTCACAGTATCTGGCGCTGGATGGGGCTGAATCTCTCCCTGACTCGCTAAAGCGCGCTCTTGCGGCGGCGGTAGTACTGGGCGAAGGCTGCCATACCTCTGAGGTTGCTGGGATATTGGATGTGGATGAGGCGGAAGTGGTGAGTAGTTTGGGACAAATGGAGACGTGGTGCCAGCTGAATATTGACGGGGAAGGGTTGGTGGTCAACTTCCCATCGCCTTCTATCAGGCGGAGTCTGTACCGGCGAATCTCGGCCGATATGCGGAAGGAATTTCACCACAAGGCTGCTCTAAGGCTC
>PWMI01000053.1 GCA_003558235.1 Candidatus Iainarchaeum sp. | reverse complement strand
AAGATTTAGTAGCCCGGGACGATGAATTGGTGGAAGATGTCATAATCGATGGACAGAGGATAAAGACCACCGAATTCAAGCCAATAGGGTTTGCAACAACAACTGTTTCCGAAGAAGGCCAGCAGGTTACTTTACCGCAGATGACGGTTTTCGAGCATAATGTAGAGATTGACGGGCTGATTGACGAAGATGATATCGCAAGCCGCACATGGACTTCGACCAATCCGGGCGGAACGCGGACATATCTTCTTGAACAATGGCAGGATACCAGGGACTTGGTTCAATGGCTTCACGAACTTCTGTATCCCTACCTCGACCTGTCGTATATGCTGGCTGCGATAGATGCGCTTATAGGAGAAATAGAAGATAACATGCCGGAGGAGGAAGGCGACAGGTTTTACGGCACGTTAACCTTTGACCCCGGAGCGAAGGAAATTTTTGTGGAGGCGGAACTGGAACGCGGCCAGGGAAGCGTTCTGGAATTGGGGAAATACTGGCTTGTTGATGTCGATATGTTTCTTGATAGCAACAATACCAACCGGTATGATATGCCTGACAGATGCGCGGAGGAAAGGGAGCAGCGCGAAGCAGGGAATCCCAAAGTTGTTATGCTCAACGTCGATGACGACGACGGAGACGGCATGCCGGATAACCACGATCAGGAGTTGGGAGAAAACGATACCGACGTTGCGCCAATAATTTTACGGCTTGACCCGGCGGAAGAGGTGACCGCACACTTGAGCATCGATAACACGCAATACATACGAATATTCGGGCCAAACCGTCAGGCTCTTATCGGCGCCGACAATCTGGATTCGGTAGAACTTGATCCAGCGCTGTTTGACGGAGGTGAAGCGGTGTTTTTGATAGAGGGTGTAGCAAACGGCGTCGCTACCGTCACATTTGAAGTGAGGGACGAAGACGGCGAGCTGATCGCGGTGGAGACAGGCGTTGTGCAAGCCACCGATACGCTGGAGACTGAACCGTTTTCTTTCCAGCACCGGATGCAGAGAAAAGATACTGATATGCTGTGTTTGGGATGTCCCAAGGTTGCTGTAGATTTTGATGAGCCCCAGGGGCATGATTGGGATAAGGAGCACCCGCAGCAGGGATGGTATATCTGTAACCATTGCAATAAATATTGTGTACGCACCGCGGTACAAATGATGAACAACTTCTATCGTGGTAATATCAGTCAGGATTATGTATCTTATTATTGGAGGATAATCTGGCGAAACAAAGACCCTCATTTCGATATGGATGATTTGGGACATGGTTGGGGCTTCCCGCCGTCTGAATTTGATGAATTAGCCGAAGGTCTCGGCTGGGCGCTGGGATTCCCAGGAGGTGGAGCAGTAGAGTCCAACATAGGAATGGAAAATGATGGATATATCTATGGTAAATGGGAGGATCAGTATATACAACAGTTTGTAGCAGATGCTGTTGTGTCCTTCAGGCCAGTTGCAATTGGATACAGGAGGCTAATAGGCTTTGTTCCCGAGCCTATTTATGACCGACATATATGGATTATATGCGGCGTTCGCCGCGACATTGACGGAAACTTGGAGCTGCAAGTTGCCTGTCCTTCCCAAGGCGTCGATTGGCATATCCCATCGGATTCTCTGGTCATCTATTTTCTTATGACAGTCAAAGATGATAGGGCGGATGAGGCTATGGGCAATGCACGGGATGATGATCCTAGAATCTACGAATATACCAATGATTACGGTGTGTGTGATTTCGATGCAGAAGAAAGATATTCTTATCATTTGGAAGAGTTTGGGAAAGATAGGTTTTGGGATGATTATAATAAATATTAGCCTTAATGATTTCGATAAATTGGAGGATTAATAGTATGAATATTAAGCGGAAAAGGAAAATATTGATAGGATTGTTTGTTGTACTTTTATATTGCACCGCACGTTATGCTGCTGGCGAACCTCCACGCGACGTTATTTTTTCCGAGACCAACTGGCCGGACGTACCTATCGGTTCCGACGGTTCATGGATAGAGATATATAACCGGGGAGATGAAACGGTGGATATAGGCGGATATACTGTTGTCGGTCTTTGTTATCCCGGACTGGAAGGCGTGCGGGAAGGACGTGAGCCACGCGTTTTGTTTACTTTCCCTCGTAGGCAGCGTATAGAACCTAAAACCACGATACTTGTACGTTTTGAAAAGGGTGGGAAAAAACAGATGCATTGGAGGCCTACCCATGGGACGTTTATCGATGGAAACGTGACTTATAAACTCGCTCCGGACCCGCCACCGGGAGAATTTGATGCGATCCAGCGCTCGGCCGGTTATTGTGCGCTTTTTCGTTCTACGGATTTAACAAAAGAAAATATGGTTGATTTCTTGCGATGGATGCAGGTGACAATCAGATTTGAGCATCTGAAGTGGGCAGTAGAATTGGGTTTGTGGGAATCAGAAGAAACGACAGATAGCATAGCTATAAGATCTGTGCGAGCCAGCAGGTATAAGACTAAGCATGGCAATCCTCCATATGGCCCTACCCCTCGTGTCCTGCAGCGCCTTGCTTTTGAACCGGAGTTTGACGGGCGGGGAAGCTGGGCCCTGTTAACCAGAGATTATAAGACTCCCGGACGCGGTAATTTTTATCCTGCTCCCAAGTTGTCAGTCTGGACACCGCAGGATGCTTCAAAACCTATCGAATTGGGATGGTCTCTGCCATATAATGTGTCTCACAAAGTTCTTGCTGCTTTGAATATGGCGCCGCCGGAAAAACATGGTTACTTTGACAAAGAGACAGGCTATTATAGTAGGGGACCAAGGGGAAAATGGCCTGAAGTTGGACATCTGCAGATAGCCGTGGATCCTCATTTTCGCGAGGTTGTCCTCGATAAGATGATCCATATGGGATTTTTTCTTGATCATGAACTTCCCCCCGGCCGATATTATGCACGCATCCGTTTAGAGAACGAACAGATTCAAACCGATTGGTCCAGGCCAAAAGGTTTTAAGGTGAATCCTGTGCCTTATAAATTCAATTCCGATCTTCCGCTTAAAGTGGGCCGCGTGAGATTGGATTT
>PWMI01000016.1 GCA_003558235.1 Candidatus Iainarchaeum sp. | reverse complement strand
GATCGGGACGATGACGATGACGACGATGACTGGGACGACGACCGCTGGGGTCGCGATGACGACGACGATGACGATGATCGGGATGACGACGACGACGATGACGATGATGATCGAGATGACGACGATGACGATGACGACGATGACGACGACTGAACCGGGACGACGAGGCTGACGCGATGCCACCCGGCCGCCCGCTGCGCTGCTCGCGTCCGCTCGTGATCGCCCTCGCCTGCCTCGCGGCGGTGTGGGCGAGCGCGGGCGTGGCCGTAGGCGAGCCGGTGTTCGAGCTGGGCACGGAACTGCTCGTCACCGACGTCGGCGCCGCGCGCCTCGTCGGGTACGGCACGGTGGGCGAGCACGTCCTCGAGCTCCGGCTCGCCTCGGTGAGCAGCAACGTCCGCGTCTTGGTCGTTGCGCCGGACGGCCGCATCGAACCGTTCCTGGGCGAGTTCGCGGGCGGGCGCCTGGTGCTCGTCCTCGCCGATGGGGGCCGGCTCGATCTCGCCGATCGACTCGCGCTCGACGATCGGGACCTGGTCTTCGTGCTCGCCGACGGGCAGCGCGTGCTGGTTCCCGTCGAAGGACGGCTGTCCGTGCAACCGGGGGCGGAACCGCCATCAGGACCGTCGGACGACGCGGCGGCCCCGCCGTCCGCACCGCTCGTCGGCGGCGATGACGACGATGACGACGATGATGACGACGACGATGATGACGACGACGATGACGATGACGATGACGACCACGACGACGATTGAGCGGTGGAGGCTCGTGGCGCGGGCCCGTTCGGCGGTGGCACGATGAGCGTCGCGACGGTCCTGGTGGTCGAGGACGACGCGCGGCTGCGGGAGCTGGTCCGCCGTGAGCTCGAGGCGGTCGGGTACCGTGTCGTAGAGGCCGCGAGCGGCGGTGACGGGCTGGCCCGCGCACTGGACGGCGATGTCGACCTCGTCGTGCTCGACCTGAACCTGCCCGACGTCGACGGCATCGAGGTCGCCGAACGGTTGCGGGCCGACGTCGGCGACGTGCCGATCCTCATGCTCACGGCGCGCGCCGACGTGAAGAGCAAGGTGGAGGGCCTGTACGCGGGCGCGAGCGACTACCTGACCAAGCCGTTCGCGGTCCAGGAGTTGGTTGCGCGCGTGCACGTGCGGTTGCGCGAGCGCGAGACGCCGGACGAGTTGCGCCACGGGGACCTCGTGCTCCAGCCGTCGTCGGCGACCGTCCGTGTGGACGGACGGGTCGGTGTGCTCCCCGAGCGGGAGTGCGAGGTGTTGCGGCTCCTGCTCGCGAACCGGGGGCGCGTCTTCTCGAAGGACGACCTGGAGCGCCGCTTGTACGGTAGCGACGGTCCCGGCTCGAACACGATCGAGGTCTACGTCTACCAGCTGCGCAAGCGGCTGCAGCTGCTCGGTGTCGACGACCTGATCGTCACGGTGCGGGGGAAGGGCTACCTGATCGTGTGAGCGCGACGCGCCTCGCCCTCCCGCTGCGCACCCGCCTGGCGCTGCTCCTCGGCGTCGCGCTGGTGCTGGCGCTGGCGTTCATGCTCGTGTTGACCGACGTCGTGTACGGGCGCCTGCAGCGCTCGCAGCTCGCGGCCTTGCTCGAGCGCGACCTCGACCGGGTCGAGGCCCTGGTGCGCACGGGGGCGTTGGGTCAGGCCTTCGTGGCCGACGACGCGGGCTCGGTGCGGCTGCAGTTCGTCTCCCTCGACGGTCGCGTCCAGCTACCGGAGCCGGGGGCCGCCGCGTTGCCGCTGGCGACGGTGGCGACCGTGCAACGCCTCGACGGCGCACCGTGGCTCGTGTCGTCGGAGCCATGGGTCCTGCCGTCGGGTCTCGTCATCGGCACGATCCGCATGGCGCTCGACCTGCGCGAGTCCGAGGCGTCGCGCCAGGCGCTCCGCGTCAGCCTGCTCGCCAGTGCGCTGGTCACGTTGGCGCTTGCGGGCGTCGTCGCGATCGCGCAGATGCGCCGTGCGCTGCGCCCCCTGGCGCGGCTCGCCAGCGAGACACGCGATCTCGACCCGGCGGCGCCGCACCTTCCTGCACACGAGGGCCCGGACGACGAGGTGGCGGAGCTCGCGGCCGCGCTGCAACGCGCGCTCCAAGCGATCCGCGAGCGCCAGCGCGCCGAGCGCGACGCCTTGGCCGAGGTCGCGCACGAGATCGCGGCGCCACTCACGCTCGTGTCCGGCGAGCTGCGCGACCTCGCGCGCCGGCACCCGGACGACCCGCGCGTTCGCGCGGCACGTGCCGCTGCCGACGAGCTGCTGCACACCTCGCGCGACCTCCTCACGCTCGCGCGCGGCGAGCTCGAGGCGCCGCTCCAGCTCGCGGTCGTGGACGCCGCGGAGGTCGCTTCCGAGGTGGCGCACGAGTATGCGGGCGTGCGGGTGCAGCCGTCGCTCGGTGACGCACGCGTGCTCGCGGACCGTGAGCGCCTACGGCAGGTGATCCGCAACCTCGTGCGCAACGCGGTGCAGGCCTCCGGTGGCGGGGAGGGCGTCGTCCTCACGGTCGCCGGCGGTCACGACGACGTGTCCGTCACGGTCGAGGACGATGGCCCGGGCCTCGACGCGGCAGCGTTGGAGCGGGTGTTCGAGCGCTACTACTCCGGTCGACCGGGCGGTGCCGGCGTCGGTCTGGCGGTCGTGCGTCGCCTGGTCGACGCGCTCGGCGGGAGCGTCGACGTTCGCTCGCGGCCCGGAGCGACGCGCTTCACCGTCATGCTGCCGAGCCTCGCTCGCTCGCTCGCCGGGGACGGCGATGCAAACGACGGTGCGGCCCAGGCCTGAAGGGACGGGGCGGACCGGTCGCGTCGCCGAGCGTCACGCCTCGTCGGATCGAGCCTGCGTCCCCAGCGTCCGCGGCAGCACCAGGTTGAGCACCACGCCCGCGATGCCGGCGAGGCCGATGCCCTCGACGCTGAACTCGCCGAAGCGGAAGGCCATGCCGCCGACGCCGAACACCAGCACGACGGCGCCGATGATGAGGTTGCGCGTCTCGGTCATGTCGACCTGCGCGCGCACCAGCGTGTTGATGCCCACCACGACGATCGAGCCGAAGAGGATCACCAGGATGCCGCCCATCACGGGCGTCGGGATGGTGGCG
>PWMI01000006.1 GCA_003558235.1 Candidatus Iainarchaeum sp. | reverse complement strand
TCTTGAGTTGCTTGATGGTTCTCAGAACGGGTTCGAGGTATCCACCTGAGATCTCTCGGTAAAGATCATTTGAGAAGTACTTCAGATCGATGTTCGCTGCATCCAGGTATGGTAGTAGGTCTCTGAGGGGTTCTTCGTTGACCATTCCGCATGTTACTTCTATATTCTTGATCCCTTCTTCGTGTGATAGCTTCGCTGTGTCTTGCATGTACTCCATGAAGGTGGTTGGTTCGTTGTAGGTGTATGCTATGTTTTTTATGCCTCTTCTTTTGGTTTCTTCCACGATTTTCTCTGGAGGCATCTCCATGGTTGCTACTTCTTCTTCTGTGCTCTGGCTTATCGTCCAGTTTTGGCAGAACTTGCACTTCATGTTGCATCCTGTGGTTCCTATGGAGTAGGTTTCTTGTCCTGGTCTGAAGTGGTAGAGGGGTTTTTTTTCAATTGGATCGATGCTCACGGAAACTGGTTTTCCGTATACCATGGAGTAAAGTTCGCCATCGATGTTTTTCCTTGCTCCACAGGCTCCTCTTTCTCCTTCTTTTATCCTGCAGTTGTGTGGGCACAGTTTACATAGTGCCTTTCCTTTATCTTTAGTGTAGTACTTGGCTATATGCATCTTTACCTTCCTCTTCTTCCCTTCTTCCTTCTTTTTTTCTTCTTTCTTTCTATGATTTCGTTTATCGCTAGCGCTGTTACTTCTCCTTCTTTCACTGGAATTCTTTTGCTTACTTCTTCTCCTGCTCCCATCTTCGTGGATTGGTACTTTTTTGATTTCCAGAACTTTTTTCCTTCTTGGCTGTATGCTTGGCCGTAGGCTTCGCTTCTTTTTATGTCTCTAGCTACATTTTCAATGACTTCGTTTAGTTTTGAGGCTACTCCTTTCCGTCTTTCTTCTTTCTTGACCTTCACATTCTCTATGTATAATGAGTTTTTCTGTGGTACGATCGCGGCATAACCTACTATCTCTCCTTCTTTTTTCGCTACCGTTAGTAGCTCTCCATCTATCACTGCATGTCTTTTTCTTCCGACTTTTTCCAGATCCTTGAGGAGTTTTTCCCTTTGTTCTTCCTTCATTTTAGAGAGATCCAGTAGACTTACTCTTGGTTCACCCATACTAATCTATAGGTTCCCCTGGTTTTTTATGTTTGCTACGCCAAGATTTAGGCACTACATCTTATTCATTTTACAGGTTTACTTGCAACAACTACTACCTCTCTTTTTCAGTACCTGTTCTTCGAGAACTTTCCTCACAACTGGCATGAGATCCGCTGAGGATACTTTGTCTAAGTCAAACCACCTAATAGAAACACATTCTTCTGATTTATCTCTTTTTTTTCCTTTTGGTTGGCTGCAAAGGAAAAAGTTTATTCTGTTTACCCTATCTTTCTCATGATCCTGTACAGTTACCGAGGAGATAAGTCCCTTGATTTTCACATCTAACCCAGTTTCTTCCTTTACCTCTCTTTTAACACATTCTCCAATACTTTCCCCATCATCTAGAAATCCTCCTGGGGGTGCCCACTTTCCTTCGTGGGGTGGAAACTTCCTTTTGACTAACAGGATTTCATTATTGTTTATGATAATTCCTAAACCAATCTCTCTTACCACATTAACACCTTAAACCTCTCTTGTTTACCATAAACTCTCCTTTATGAACCTTTATGTAAAAGCCTCGGATGGGATTTGAACCCACGGCAACCTGCTTACGAGGCAGGTGCTCTACCGCTGAGCTACCGAGGCTGGAAGTGTTTTCTATTAATGCTTTGTGATTAAAGTGTTTTCTGTTGGTACATTGTATTTGTCATGTCGATCGACTTCATCGTGCAGAGTTTTTCTTTCGCTCGGCTTGCTTCTCTTCTTATTCTGCTGAGTTCACTTTCTTTCCTGGATATCAGGAAGTTCACTACGTGTTCCCCGTTTCTAGGTATGTACCTCTGTGGCCTTTCTTCGGTAGATACCACTAGGCCCATGTCCTGAAGAGACTTGAGCACGGTGTATATCTTTGAGTATGGTACTGTGGATTCTTCAGATATTTTCTGTGCAGTCATGTCTCCTTTTTTCATTAGAGCTGTCAGTGTCTTGGATTGATACTCCTTTAAACCTAGTCTGTATAGTATCTTCCTATTGGTCATTTTATATCCCCCCTATGGTTTTTAGGACTCCCTTAGTATTAGTTGAGTGATTAGTGGTTGAGATGGCGAGGTTGGACGCTAGAAGGAGGGTTGGAGGTTTTTTCTCCTGGTTTCTACATTGGTCTTGACTTTGTGAATTCATGAATGTTAGTTTCTTCACTTTTTTCTTTGGAAAGCTGTTGGTGTCTAGAAGTAGAGTCGGATTTCTTGGTTTCTTCGTAATTTTTTACCATTACTTTACATATTCTATGGACTATTATTTATAAATGTTATATAAACCCTTTTCATACTTCCGCGAGTTTATTTGTTCCTTATGAGTAGTATTTGTTTAGGTAATCCGATGCTTTCTTGAACTCCTCTTCTTCTTTCTGTGTCATGTTTCCTGATCTTTTTCGTGCGTTGTATCCCACGACTAGGAGTGTGTCTCCTCCTGTTTTTGATAGTTCATCTATTTCTTTCTTGGTGAGGGGTTGTTTTCTTTTAACGAGTAGTTTTTCTAGGTCGTGTGGTTTGTACTTGCCTGACATGTTTCTCTGCATTTCCTGTATCATATAGCGCGTTTGTTTTATCTCTTCCCGTGCTTGTTTTTCTTCTTTGGTCATTGGTTTTTTTTGATTTTGCCTTGCTTTCTTAATGGGTTTTTTCATTCTTTCTTCTCGTTGAAGTTCTCTTTTCTTGGTCTTTATGTCCTTCAGTTCTTGGTTGATTCCTTTTTCTACTCCTTTTCTGTATGCTTTTAACCTATTTTTATCGATTTTTCCACTCAGCCCTACACTTTGATATGCCCTCCCAAGTTCTTCTGGTCCTGTGTGTCTCACTTCTTCTTTTTCTTTCTTTGCGGTGGCTTCGAGTTGTCCTAGTAACTTTAGTTTGTCTTTTTTACTGATGTTCATGTCCATTATGCTTTCAGCTACTTCTCCGAGTGATTCTCGAACTTTTCTAGCTGCTTCTTTTTTGGATCTGTTTTTGGATGAGCTTGCAACTCTGTCTATTGCTAGGTGTACCCCCTCTAGCTCAATCGTGTCTATGTGTCCTTTTTCTTTGAGTTTATTTTCAAGGTAGTTTTTCGTGAACTCTTTTCTCTTTCGTT
>PWMI01000009.1 GCA_003558235.1 Candidatus Iainarchaeum sp. | reverse complement strand
CGAATGTGTTTTCTGCACATCTTCGGTCTTCTGAAGTGGTGGGGCAGAACCTTCTGCGGAAGGCAACGAGCATTCACTTAACTGCCTATTATCCAGAACGGACATAAAATGTGATTTACATTCATTGCAATTCATGGTGTTGACCGCCGAATTAACTAAAAACATATAAAAATGCTCACTCACGACCCCCATTACGTCATTTTATTAGTATACAACAGGCGCTACAGGTTCAAAAAAAAGTAGTCGCTATCCGATTTTTAAGGTTCACCTTTGATTGAAGGGTGATTTTTCAATTTTTCGCTTATTTTATTCAGAGCGTAATGGATTCTTGATTTAACGGTACCGATCGAACAATCCAGAGCGCCACTGATTTTTTCATAAGACATGTCTTCTACGTATCGCAATATAAGCACATCTTTGTGGTGGGGGGGAAGCTCGTCAATCGCCTCTCGAACAGCCTCGGCACGTTCACGCTGTTGCAAAATCTCTGTGGTTTCGGGCGTATTGGATTGCAGCATTTCGCCTATATTTGACATATCCAGTTCTTCGGCCCGGCGTTGCAAAGAAATTTTTTTTTGACTTTTTTTCTTTCTAAGGCGGGTGCGGAATTTGTTCAGAAAAATACCGTATAACCATGTATACAAAGAGGACCTGCCTTCAAATTTGTCGATTGCATCCGCTGCAGCGAGAAAAGTTTCCTGCACAAGGTCCTCGGCCATCTCCGGTTCATTGCACACAAAGAGTGCGGCCCGGAAAAGCCGATCATAATACTCTCTGGCCAGTTTTTCGACGTCGTTTTTATCCACCGGATGAACCTTGAAAACGGATTCTGTGTCGCAGACATTGACAGCATAAAACGGCATTTTATTCCTATTGTATAATTCTTCCTACACTTTTGCCAGTCAACGCTTCCTTTTTTCGGCTCTCCGTCATCTTTGTGGATGTTATAATTGCTCACATGAATCATAACTCTCATCTCGAAAAGAAGGATACAAGCAACTTTCTTGATGATAAAACATCTTGAATGATGAAGGAGCGAGACCCTCGCCATAACTCATCTTGAACTATCTGTCAATCAATTCAAGATGTCTCAGTAGCGTTTTGGCACAGGCTTGCTGGACAGGAGTAAGGGAAGTAGAATACATTATGTCCAGCAGAACCTCCATCGGTTGCATGGCTGGGGGAAGATATGCCATACCTTTTATTGCAGCAATACTGACATCGAGTGAATCCGAAAGGGATGCTTCGGTGCGTG
Organism: Candidatus Iainarchaeum sp.; assembly: GCA_003558235.1. Lineage (GTDB taxonomy): Archaea > B1Sed10-29 > B1Sed10-29 > B1Sed10-29 > B1Sed10-29 > CSSED10-269. The sequence goes on along the minus strand of PWMI01000009.1, from coordinate 1,971 downwards.
CCTCTGCGCTCCTTTGTAGAATGGCAGCCGCTCCCATGCCGCCGAGAGCACGGGACGCGGCATTCAGAACCTCCTGTCTTTCATCCACGGAGAACTGAGTTTCTTCCCCCCATACTTCCGGCCCGAAGCGCAATACAGTTGCGAGAAAATCCCTGGAAGGAATCGAACCATCCTGCCTCGCCACACCGATAATGGCGAGCTTCTGTGCAATGCGTGATGCTCTTTGGAAATGTGTTTCCAGATGTGATGCCAGATCGAAATCGAGCTCATGTTCAGTGGTTATTAAACCGATTACGGCGCCTGCAAATTCATGCTCAAGCAAGTTCGCTTTGGGAGAGCGGACAATCTCAGTCAAAGTCTCAGACGGAGCGGAAGAAAGAATATCAAGGCAACGGCTAACAAACTGCCATTCAAGGAGCCAGTCAGACGTTAACTGAAGCGGTGTGTCCATATTGCCCGAAAAAAACGTTTCGCCACTGCGCATGTTAGTCGCTCTGGTTGTATCTTGATATTTATCGAATACTCCCTGATATTGACTAAGAGGTCTCCACTGAGAGATAGCAATTGCGGCGAGATTGAAAAAAGTATCTGGAGCGGAGTCCGGATCAGCTTCATAAAGTTGATCTATGACCTTGTAGCGGGCTGCCGGCGGAAGAAAATCGAATCCGGCGGCAAGTATCTGATAATCCGAACCGCTGCCGCGTTTTGCAAGCCTCAGAGCTATAGACTCCCAGCTTTCAAAAAAGGATTCGAAGGCTTCGTCCACGACGTCATCCCCATGATCTGCAACACTACGCTGAGATGAGAAAAACGGTTGTTCAGATGACGTTTGACCCGTTTCACCGGCATCCCGATCACCGAAAATAGAGGTTCTTAATGCCTCATTTTGGAACAAATCAGCGAAAATATTCGCTACGCTTGCATCTTCGGGGTCACGGTTAGCTAAAATGAAAAGAAGTTTTTCATAAACTTCCAAGGGAAGTTCTCGGGTCGCCAGCATGCCGCACAGTTGCCATACCCGGTCTGTTAGCTCACCCATCTCAAGCAGTACATCGAGCGCCAAAATCATTTCGCGTTTGGACTCTTCTGCGGCGGGATCCTGAAGAGCCCTGCGAATTATCTGCGTATAATAATCAATCAACCTGGCGGCATCATCGTTATCGGCGTCTATATTGATCAGGTTTTCATCCGGTTCAAGATAGATAACGAGCATTTTCGCTATACCTGTGTCTGTTTTCCGCCGCCACTGAGCATCAAAAGCTTCTGAGCCGTCCCTGCTGCTTCTGTCAGATGATATGGAGGGGGTAGAGGTTCTAAGGAGCGCAATTGCGGCGTTAACGGTTTTGGGGGATCTGGCTTCGGCCAATCCATGAATGGCAGCAATGCGCATATCAAGCGCTGATAAAGCGGTTTCTCGGGAGGACAAGTCTCTATCGACAAAGTCATAGGCGTGGTCATTCAACAATTGCAGTGCCCCTTCGTCGGCCACACGACCCAGGTAACGCAGCATAAGATTTTTACCTCGGCTGGATATGGGTTTGTCTATTAGACTTGCCATCTCCGCAGAGATATCGGGCCTTTCCTCTCGTGTAAGCAGGCGAAGTGCTTGCTGCATAATTAACATTGCCCCTTCGACCATCTCCTCTTCGTCCGCTTCCACCTCCGGGGTCGGCCTGGCAATGTCACGGTGATCTGCTCTGTCTGGTTGAGGCATGTCCGGGTCTAGATGGTCAGGTGGAGGTCCATGATGCTCAGGTGGATGCATATCCTGCCGGGAATCCATCTGCGGTTCACTTTCCCGGCGCCGTGACGAATCGGGATTGCCATCGGATTTGACCCTGTCATTGTCATCTGCGACCATTTTGACTATCTCCAGCACATGTTCGACCTCAGGTCGTTCACCTGCTTCCTGAAGCATCAGGGCTGATTTTAATCGGGTTTCCGGACTTTCTGCATCAGACAATATTTGAT
>PWMI01000055.1 GCA_003558235.1 Candidatus Iainarchaeum sp. | reverse complement strand
CGGGATGAACTTCACATCCCGCCCTACAAAAACCTAGTTCCTAATTGCCTACTACCTAATACCTATTCACAATTCACTATTCACTATTCACTATTCACCATTCACCATTCACCATTTAAAATATAACAAATCATTAACATATATTCACTGTGTACTATTGAGTTTCCCCATAATTTGTTGTATAATCACTCGGTTATGGTTAACGGAGATGTCGCATTCACCCTGATTGAGCTGGGCCTGATTATCATTGGCCTGGCAGTCCTCGACCGGTTCGCACGCCGGTACGGGTTTTCTGCGATTCCGTTGTACCTGCTGGTAGGGCTTGTGCTCGGGGAGGGCGGCTTGATGAAGCTCCCTTTCAGTGAGGACTTTCTCCACATCGGCACCGAAATCGGCGTTTTACTGCTCCTGTTCACCCTCGGGTTGGAATACACCAGCGAGCAGCTGCGTAAGGGGCTCAGTTCCGGGCTGCCGGATGGCATCGTTGACTTTCTGCTCAGCTTCCCCCCTGGCTTCCTGATGGGAATCCTGATGGGCTGGGGACCGCTCACAGCCTGGTTATTGGGCGGCGTCACCTACATTTCTTCCTCCGGCATCATCGCCAAGATCATTGATGAGCAGGGATGGATCACCAACAGTGAAACCCCCAGTGTGATCAGTATCCTGGTGTTCGAAGACCTGGTGATGGCGATCTATTTACCCCTGACCATCGTCCTATTGGCAGGGCAAAGCCTGGCGATGGCGTCGTTATCCATCCTGATCGCGCTGATCGCCGTCGGCGTTTTGCTGATCGCTGCCCTCAATTATGGAAAATATCTCAGCCATCTGATCGAGCATACCTCTGATGAAGTGGTGCTGTTTTCGATCCTGGGCGTGATCCTTTTCGTAGCCGGGGTGGCGCAATACCTGCAAATCTCCGCTCCTGTGGGTGCATTCCTGGTTGGGGTGGCATTAAAAGGCCCCATCGCAAACCGGGGCCGCAAAATCCTCAGCCCGCTGCGCGACCTGTTCGCGGCCATTTTCTTCCTGTTCTTCGGTCTGCAGATCAACCCAACCATCCTGCCTCCCGTCCTGGTGCCGGCCGTGATCCTGGGCTTTGTTACCACCCTGACCAAGCTGTTCTCCGGTTGGTGGTCAGCACGGCGGGCTGGTGCTGACAAAGTGGGCAGCTTGCGGGCTGGCTCGATCCTGGCAACCCGCGGTGAGTTCTCCATCCTGATCGCCGGATTGGGTATGGCGGCAGGCATTGAATCACAGTTGGGCGCATTTACTGCGGCCTATGTCCTGTTCCTGTCAATCCTCGGCCCGATCCTGGCCCAGATCGTCAAACCCCTCAGCATTGCCTATCATAAACTGATCGCCTGATCGCAACACCTCGGCCTGCAAGGAAACAGGGTGTGACTGTCTTGCTCGCTGAAAGTTATCAGGGAAATAATTTAGGTAAGGATTGGGGGGCATATTTCTCAACCATATCCGCAGAGAGCCCATTGGTTCGGCAAATTTCAGCAAACAGGTCTGCACTGGGACGGCGTACCCGCGCCTGTGTTTCGATATCCAATCCCCACAACCCAAAACGCTGGGTCCAGCCCCGCTCCCATTCAAAGTTGTCCACCAGGGTCCAGTGGAAATAACCCTCCACCGGGTAATTGTTGTTGATAATGCGCCACAGGTCATGCAGGTGCTCCACCAGGTACTGCGGCCGCAGCTGATCATCCTCGTCATCGACACCATTTTCCGTGATGATCATCGGTACCCCAAATTGGTGACCCCACCTGACACACTCGATCATGCCCCATGGGTGGTGGGCAATCATGCCCGAATCACTGACCTGGGAGTCTGCTGGAAAGGCGCGCTGGCTGAACAGGTTCCCTGGGGCAAACGGATTAAAACGCACCCGTTCACAGGTGTAATAATTAAGTCCCAAAAAGTCCTGTGTACCGGCGGCATCAGGAATGACGTGTTTATTGAGGAGGGTGTGTAATACGCCGTCCCGCAGCGCACGCGGAAAGGTATCGTTGAACAGCTTGTTGAATAAATTGCTGAGCCAGCGATCAGCCGCGAACACAGTAGCTGGTGAGAAGCCCCGGTAGTTGATCGCTGTGCCAACCCGGGCCTCGGGCTGCAGCTCGTGAATGATGTGGTAGGCACGGGCATGGGCGCGCACCATGTGTTCCAGGACCCGCAACCCCAGTTTGAGGTCTTTCTTACCGGGTGGAAAAACACCGTCAATGTAAGCACTGAAGACAAATACATTGGGCTCGTTAATCGTCACCCACAGGGAACAGTAGGGTTTGAGCGCCTGGACAGCTTTGTGCACGAAGGCGGCAAACAGTTCGACGATGTCTTCGTTTTCCCAACCCCCTTGTTCTGCCACCCATAAGGGCTCGCTGAAGTGGTGCAGGGTCACCATCGGGGTGATCTTGCGTTCCCGCAAGCCGATCAACATCTGGCGATAGCGATCCAGCGCAGCCTCGTCCCAACGGTCCGGGGCAGGTTGGATGCGGCTCCACGCGATCGAGAGGCGGTGTGCGTTGTGCGAGGCGGCTTGCGCCCGGTCGAAGTCCTCCTGCCAGCGCCCGCCCCACCAGTCACAGGCTAACCCTGATTGTGCATCGTTTAATATGCGACCTGGCTCTTGCTCCCAGGCGTACCAGGTATTGTTTTCATTGCGTCCTTCGACCTGGTGCGCGGCGGTTGCACAGCCCCACAGGAAATTCTTCGTGAAATAATAGGTTCCTTTCGGCATCCTGGATGGTCTCCCTTCGTGATTACGAGGTCATAAATGGCTGAAAACGATCACCGCCAGAATAAAGTACCGAAGCATATTGCTGCTGTAATCATATCGCAATTTTTGGTGTATGTGATTAGAAGTTTATTGGGTGCGTAAATCACTGCGCACAGAAGAGGTGCACACCCTACGGATACCATCTGAGGCGCTCGTTAATGGTGCGGTCAAGTTCAGACCGCACCCTACGATTTGTAAGTGAATTGGTCAACGAAATATGACGGTGATCTCATGAAGTCGAATGGCAAATGAACACGGTCGTGGGTTGTGAGGATCACGTTCTTGCCGATGGGCGGCCGCCAGGCCGGCAGAGGCTTCATGTCTGGGGTGTAGAATCTCCCGAACCTGTCCATGTAACCACCCACGTTAGTGGGTGGTGGCTGCTCGTAGAACACAAGTTCTCGGGTTGGTGTCACGTCTGCCAAAACTCTGAGGTGGTTTGAGGTCCCCATGTTCAGAAGCCCGAAGATCTCGTCCAGGCACGTCTTACCGTTGTCGCGATACGGCGTGGTCACCACGCCGGT
>PWMI01000089.1 GCA_003558235.1 Candidatus Iainarchaeum sp. | reverse complement strand
GCATTGCGCGAAATTATGGACGCTTTACGCGGAGACCGAGCCGCGGGGGCTGTGGGTGGAGGATGATATTCGAACTTTTAACCACCTGCCGGTGCGCTTCGGCTGTTTCTGTGAACTGCACATGCAACGTTTCAGCGAACTTGCAGGCCGTAAGGTCAAGCGCGAGGAGCTGACGGGCGCGATGCTGGCTCCGGGGGAAGCACATCGCTGGCGCCAGCTTTATTTACGGATGCAGGCGGATATCATGATTGAAACCGCCGCCTGGTTGAACTAAGCCGCTGTCGCGGCAAATAGTCTGGCGGGGATGGCCGCCAGCCATCAGGCTGACGGCCCTATGTCTAAAAAAAAGCACATCCAGTAGATTACGTTCACTCGTATAAGTCAATGCAGCGTTTCGCCGAGTTTTTGGCGTTGCGCGGCAAGGCCTTCCGCACGCAGGAGGGCTATTATCGGGCCATTCGGTTGGTCTCGGAGTTTCTCCACCGCGATCCGGCGCTGGTCGATGAGGAGGGTCTGCGCCAATATTTCGTCCATCTCAAATGCGAGAAGGTGTGGGCGCCCAAGTCCATTCGCCAAGCTCTGGCCGGCGCCAAGCTTTTTTACCGGGAGATGCTCCAGCGTGACTGGTCCCTCTTTGACGATATCAAGGCCCCCGACCGGGAGAGCCTGCCGGTGGTTCTCACCGCCCAGGAGATACTCCGCCTCTTCGCCTGCATCCCCCTGCGCCGCTACCGCACTCCGCTTTTGCTGTGTTACGCCAGCGGCCTGCGCATCAGCGAGTGCGTTCATTTGACCCCCGACAGCATCTTCGGATCGGCCAATAAACTCTTCGTGCGTACCGGCAAAGGCGGTAAGGATCACTACACCATCCTGGGTACGGCCGTTTACCGGGAGCTTCGAAGTTATTGGCGCCACCACCGCAACCGGCTGTGGATCTTTCCCGAGGTCGGCCAGGGATCACCGCGAAGCCAAGAGGTCTGCCTGCGCATGTCCAGGGCCAGGGATCCGATGGGTAAAACCAGCCTGCGTCACACTTTGCTCAATGCCGTGCGCATGGCCAAAATCACCAAGAAGGCGACCTGCCACACTTTGCGCCACAGCTTCGCCACTCATTTGCTGGAGGCCGGGGTGCCGATCACCCAGGTTCAGGAGTATTTGGGCCACGCTCATGTCGAGACCACCACGATCTACACGCACCTGACTCCGGTGTGTCACCAAAAGGCCGTCGACTGCATCGACGGGCTGATGGGAAAGATTCTCTGAGCGGGTGTCCCAGGTGCGACCCAACTGCCGGCGGGCCGGCGAGGGTCTTACCGTGATGGAGGTTATCGAGCGCTTTGCCGAAGCCTTTTGGCTGCGGCATGGCCACACCGTCACCGTGGACCAACGCAAGGCCCTGCAGGCCATTCTCCAGTGCCGCACTCCGGCCCTGGGAGGGCATCGCTATGACTGCGACTGCGGGCATACGCATTTTGCCTGTCACAGTTGCAACCACCGGCTTTGCCCCCAGTGCGGGGCCGCCGGCAACGCGGAGTGGGTGGACCGGCAGCTCGAAAAACTGCTGCCGGTCCCTTACTTCCTGGTCACCTTCACCCTCCCGGCGCAATTGCGCCCGATTGCCCTGCGCCGTCACGAACTCATTGAGGGCTTCTTCAAGGACGCATCCGAAGCGCTGCGGCAACTGCTGGCCGACCCGAAGCGCACCGGCTTCACCAAAAGCGGTTTCTTCGGAGTCTACCAAAGCTGGACTCAGCAGATGCGTTTTCATCCTCACCTTCATTTCGTTGTTCCCGGCGTCGGGTTGAGCGCCCGCAACAAAGCCGTGCGCCTCAAAAAATCCGACTACCTCACCCACGCCCAGGCTCTCGCGAATCGTCTGCGAACACTCCTGCTCAACCGCCTCAAAAACGACGGCCTGATCGATACGGCACTCTTCTGGAAGCTTTGGAACATGGAGTGGGTGTGCGACATCAAACCCGCCGGAACCGGCGCCAACGCCGTCAAGTACCTTGGCCAATACGTCCATCACAGTGTCATCAGCGATCACCGGCTCGTCGCCTTCGAAGGGGACGGCGTGCGCATTCGATACAAAAACCGGGACACCGGCCGCTTCGAGTCGGTTCGGATACCCGGAGTCGAGTTCATTCGACGGTTCCTTTTGCATGCGCTCCCCGCCGGTTTTCATCGCATCCGCTACCGCGGCTTCCTCCACGCCCGGGGAAAACCGAGCCTGCAATGGCTGCAAACCCTCCTCGATGCCAGGCTCCCCAAGCCCGAGGCGTCCGAACCCGCGTGCACTCCCTACCTCTGTCCGCGTTGCGGAACGCCGTTGAGAAGAGGCGAGAGGCTTGCTCGGGCTCCGCCTCACCAGAGAAACGAACACTTTTTCAGCATCGTCGCCGCATGAAGCACCGACGACCCACCATCGAACGTAAAAAAATCCAATCCCTCCGGCTGGAAAACGATACCGTCATGCCGCCAACCCCGAAAATCACCGGATTTACCCTGTATCGCGACCATTCCAAGTCATCCTCAGGCAGATTGCGGACCAGAGACGACCAAAATCCAGGTTTCGTCGCTTCCCGAATTCCACATGATCGCCTTTGCGGTTAAAACACCGCAAAAAAGAAATCGCATATAGCCCCGGAACACCTCAAGCCGACAGCGGCTTGTTCAACCATGGTTCAAGTCCGAGCAAGCTCGGCTAGAACCTTTATTGTTAGAACCTTTATTGTTACCATGGTTCAAGTCCGAGCAAGCTCGGCTAGAACCTTTATTGTTAGCCGGTTGATCTCTAGTAAACCCGTGGGGGAATCCATAAGATGTCGCCTTCCCTTAGCGCAATACCGTTCATTGTTGCTTCGAGGGCTTCTGCGCTTACCGGCTCATCACGGCTCCAAATGGTGATGATCTGCCTCTCCCAATTCTTTTGATCATTTCTGCGTTCGTGGATTATCGTCCTTCTGTTCCACGTAGCGTTTGGGACTGTGATCTTCCAAGCGTCAAGCAGCGTTGGATTAGCACCAGGAAACTCTCTTGGTCCGGGATTATCGGTGGCACCGAGAATAAAAATGGATATGGGTTCGTTGTGGTTGCCGACGGCTTCAACATTCACTGCCGGTTCGTTATGCGCTCTACAAGCGCCAAAAGCTGCGAGGAGTCCTATGAATAGCAAGATCTTCATATTTCTTGGCTAACGCGTGAGGCCATGCAGCCGGCCTGTGGTGATTGAAGTCTAAGGGGTTGTCGAAAATCCGGGCGCGTTAATCCGGTTGCATGCGCCGACTGGTTCTCGGTGGGTTCCCGGAGGCCCAGGGCGTC
>PWMI01000078.1 GCA_003558235.1 Candidatus Iainarchaeum sp. | reverse complement strand
TTTACCTGGGCATCGTCCGGCATCCTGATCCGGTTCCTGTAAAGGTATTCTATCAGCTTTCTCTCTAACTCCGATGAAGTGTCCAGATTCTCCAGCAGCCAGTTGTACTGCTCTTCACGGTCGGTGAACCTGCTGCTCACCGAAGAGGTGTTATCTGCCTCACAAATCATCAGCAGCTCAAGTGCCGCCCTGATGCTGTGCCTGTCGAGCTTTTCATGGTAACGCTGATTGTAATATGAGAGAAGATCATCATAGGAGGCTTTCGGCTTGTTGGGGGCGGTGTCCTCTTTTGTATCGGGATCATAGTGGATTACCCGGTATGCTTCGCTGAAGACCTCCTTCAGTTTGCCGGTATCTTCTGCCATCTGCGAAAGGATGCCGAGACTGCCCTGTGCCGACTCAAATATCAGGATATTGCGCTCACCTTCGGGTCCCTGGAACCACACTTCTATCTCAGACTCCTCCACCTGAAACACCCTTTCAATGGCTCTTTTCAGCGCCCATGTGAGCGATATCACCCCCTCGTCGCTAAGCTCCAGCGCCTCAACGGGCTGAAGGTACAATGAATCTGCGGTGTCGGTGGTATAAAGGCTGACGCGCAGGGCGGGATCCTTCTCGCGCTCGGGATTTTCAAGTTCAACCTGCCTGAGCCACTTGCCTGACACCTTCCCGATAACGAACCCGTTCTCCTCGTCCCTTGAACGGATCCATTTTCGGTTGACCTGTATCAGCCGGGTGGCCTGGCAGAAGGTAAGGTTGAGAAGAGGGTGACCGGAGGCTTTGAGGGTAGAGCGGAGCGTACTTCCAATACCTTTGGGATAATGGAAATACTGCTCTATATCGTAACCGGATGACATCCTGTTCTCTTCCTCCGAAGAGATCCTCTCGACCGGCCATGTATCGGCTTCCACCATCTCAAGAAGGTTGTTGTATGAGTCGGACGCGGACTGCCCCATGAGGGGTTCGCCTGTAAAGGGGTCGTTGTTGATGCCCCGGCCCTCCTCGCCAAGCCATGCATAACCGGTCTTCCTGGATATCCTGATGGTTTCTGTCTTCATGTCGGCCTCGGTCATCTGCATGCGGGTGATACGGAACTTTCCGCCGTCATGATAGATAAGGTTCGAAGGACCGAATTCGCGTAGCGCGATGAAGCGGGCACGGGAAATGTATGTGCCCTGCTCCTGGCTTTTACGTCCCACGAAGGCCCGTATCGGGAGCCTGGTGAAATTGTATCCCGGCAGGAAGCCTTCGGCGGCGAGGTAGCGGTAAACGTAAAACTCGGAATTGAGACTGCCCCTGTATTCGGAGGTCGTTTCATTCTGAAGCAGGTCACGCTGGCGGCTGCCGATGGCCATCATACGCCTGGCTTCCCTGTGTTCGAAACTGCTGCTGGCAATCGTGGGGTCATTCATTACCAGTGTACCCTGCTCTATCATTCCGGAAGCAGTTCTGAAAAGCCTGCGCCAGCGGTTAAAGCTTCTGTCAAGATTAACATAAAAATCGCGGCATGCGGATTTCAGCCACTCCTCGTTAAACCATGAGGTGGATTCCAGAACCTCACTTTTATCTGCTATTATCTCCTCAAAGCCTCTGATCCATTCCCGGGAGAAGTCGGCGGACTGCCCCTGGATGAAGTTTATGATATCCTCTTTGACAGGAAGGTTTTTCCTGTCGCACGTATCAATGATATCGCTTATCGAGCTTCTGACATCTCGGAGTCCGAGCTTCATCAGGATATGGGCGTAAAAATGGTTCGCGATAAGCTCTTCGTTACAAAGATCAATAGCCGGAGCCTTAACCTCACCTGCCACCATCTGCCTTGAATTGCTGAAGTAGTGCCTGTCATGCGGGGAGGTATAAGAACAGTATGTGAAGACCAGGGCTGTCTGTCCGCTCCGTCCTGCCCGTCCGCTTCTCTGTGTATAGTTGGCAGGGTTGGGTGGTACATTCCGCATATGGACAATATTCAGCGTGGATATATCGATCCCCAGCTCCATGGTCGGCGAACAGTAAAGTGCAGAAATATCTCCCTTCCTGAACAGCTTTTCACGCTCAATACGCTGACCAGTATCAATTTGTCCGGTATGTTCGCTTCCGCGGAAAAACTTGTCGAATGCCGGAAAGTCCTGCTGGTAGAACCTTTTGAAGTAGCTGTTCGGTTCGATCCTCAGATCCCTGCCGGTTGTTACTATCCGTACCTCATCAGTCAGCACATTGCTGCCGTCGCCCAGACGCCAGATAACCTTTTCCACCCGAAGCCGGAAGCCTTTTTCAGTCGATTTATCGCCTTTTATCTCCTTTTCTGCCAGGAAGTGACCGCGCTTAAGCAGAAGACAGAGACTTTCGGTATATGATGCCAGATCTTCACCTTTCAGCGGATCAAGACCGTGGCTCACAAACACTCTTTTTATGTATTTGCCAAGGTTGCTGTTGGGACCAATGCTCTGGGTAAAAATCCTTTTGTCCTTTCTGCCGGGGTTCCTGCAGGTAAGGAATGAGGGTGCCTCAAGCCGTTCGCCGGCTTCGAGCGACCACTCCTTGTCCTGGTCCAGATACTGCCTGAGGCGATCCTCCAGATTTGCCCTGTTGCCTTCGTCAAGCAGATAATAGTCGAATGCATAGGAGGTGCGGAAATAGTTGAGCACATGCAGCAGGAAATTGTACCGCTTTTCGGGTGAAGCTACTGACAGCAACATATCATCGCTGAATAACTCATCCCTTGCACAGAACTCATCCAGCCTGTCATAATCTATCTTCAGCAAGGCACACTGCTCAAGGTTGGGAGTGTTGTACCTCCACCCACGTCTGAGGTCATACAGAATTCTTATTGTAAGGTAATCCTTTATTGCTTTTTCGTTTTCCGGATCGGGCCAGGCGGGATCGTCAGACACATTGCGGGCATAGTCGGCTTCGGACAGCCCCAGTTTTTCAAAGACAGACAGGGCGATACGGTCAATCCTCAACTGGTGGTCACCGGCATTCCTGAGCGAATGATATATGGCCGAGCGTAAACGGCCGATCATCATAAAGTCGTTGAAATGACCTGCCTGAAGCGATGCATCCTGGCGGTTATCGGTAAAGCTTAGCACCTTCTGGACTTCCCTGGGCTGCCTTTGGGAATGCTGGCTCTTGAGAATGCTGAATGTGGTAATGGTAGTGGCAGTGCTTTTGCCAACGTTGCCCACCCTCATGAGCTTGGTATTCTCGCTTGTGCGCGGATCAAAAACAACTCCTGAAGTCGGGTCCAGGCATAATGGCGCCGCGATGAACCAGCCCGTCATTTCCAGTCCGGGTTCCGGCTCATAGGAATAGCGGCCTTCAGAGTTGAACCAGACTC
>PWMI01000064.1 GCA_003558235.1 Candidatus Iainarchaeum sp. | reverse complement strand
TATTTATACTCAGATAGACTTTTAGACGGTTTGCTTTTATACAAAAACACGCTTCCGCTGCGTTCTGACGGAGATGCCCGCTTCTCCGTTTGAGCGCCTGGCGACCTCACATTATCCATGTTAATACAAGATGATATGGACCTCTCAAGGAAACAAAAAGCGGCTCGCAATATGATACCCGTATCGAAGGGACATATTCCTTCCCAGTCGGGCACGGCGGAATATCAGGGCGTGAAAGAGTTTTTCTCCGACCGGGAATTGCAGCGGCTGCTCGGCCTGGCGGACGGAAGCAGGGACTTGCTGGAGATGCTGGAGCTGTTAGGTCGCGGCGCAGGTCTGGATATTACTGACGGGCTGATAACTGCACTGCGCCGTTATCTCGTGATGCTCGAGGATGCCGGCGGCATTGAAATACGCTACAGGATGGTTATAACCGGCAGGGATATACAGAGCGGACTGGAAGCGGCCGGGGTCGGCAAGGGGGATAAGATCATGGTGCATTCCTCCCTCTCGAGCCTCGGATACGTTGAAGGCGGCGCTGAAACCGTCTGCAGGGCGCTTATGCAACTGGTCACCGATAACGGCGCCGTCATGATGCCTTCGTTCAATCATGGCCGCCCGTTCTCAGAAGGAGGGACAGGGTATTACAGCCCCATCGAGACGCCTACCAGCAACGGAGAGGTTCCCGATACCTTCTGGCGGATGAACGGCGTGTTCCGGTCACTGAATCCCACTCATCCCTTCGCGGTGTGGGGAAAGGATGCGTTTCGATATGTCAGAGACCATCACAAGGTACTGACAATGGGGCGGCGATCGCCACTGGGATTGCTGGAGAGGGACGGCGGGATGGTGGTGGCAATCGATTCACCGCGCGCCAACTCCTTCCATCATGTGGTGGAGATGACAAATGACGTGCATTGTCTGGGGAAAAGAACGGAAGAATACCCGGTCAAACTGCCGGACGGCAGGATGGTCAGATGCCGGTGCTGGGGCTGGCGCAGCGGCGCCTGCCCGATAACCGACAGGTGTGCTTACCTGGATGAGATGGAAAAACGCGGTATGGTTCGCAAACAGACCATCGGCAATGCCACAGTCTTCGTCTTCCGGTTGGAAGATTGCCGTAAGGCGGTTGAGTGGTGTCTGGACGGGAAATCAGCAGTGACGGGACAGGGCTGCAGTGTCTGCCCGATCATGCCCCGGCAGACACCCGCCACCGTGCCGAGCGATTGGGATGAAGAACGCCGGGCGGTATGCCACGATACAACCGCATTCACAGGCGATGTCGACATCTCCTCTCTCTGCGCCGGCGAGCCGCCGGTGTTTCAGGCAAAAAAATAAAAATGTCTTTCTGAACTATCCTTTTTCTTTTAGGTGCTTAAAGGCCGCACATAGTTACCAAAATGAGGATTTACGGATAATAACAGTTTTTTGCCTTCAGGCCCGAAGGGCCGTTGTGATTCATAGCCCGGGGCGTCAGCCCCGGGAACAGGGATACACAACAAGGAGAGTCCCGAAGGGGGCGATTCAAAAGAGGTGGAAGGTACGGCTTGTCTGCCGGAGTCGGGGCGCCCCATTTTCTGAGCGAAGTCTCTGGGTACTAAACCGGAATTTTTTACGCTTTTCGTCCGGGATTGCGATTGAGATTGCACTCCACGCACGACTGTGAGTGCGTTGTACAAGATTAGACTTTAGCCTATGGAAACACGGGGAATTCAGCTCTGATCTGGTTTCCCCGACTGTCAGCGATTTTGATCTCCAGCAGGATTCGTTCGGAGTAAGTATCCCCAAAGACTATGGTGGCCCGATCTTTTTCTGTCATCAATTCCGCTTGGTAGGCGCCGTCTTCAGACAGCGACCAGGTAAATCGCAACGGTTCTTGCATTCCTATAGGAATAGCCTGCAACTCCACCGTATCGCACAATCTTTCAAGTGTTTTTAATTCCACTGAAGCGGTCTCAGGTGCTTTTAATTTTGAGATGGCCGGGGTGGCAATACCGATTATATGAGATTCGGGAGTTCCTTCAAGCAGGATGCCGTTTCCTCCGTCAAATGGCACGGATAGTATCTTCTGCTCCCTTCCTTCGTCAATCTGCCACGAGATGTAAATGGATTTACCGTCCGGCGACCATGCAGGTCTCAGCCCATCCGAAATACAGACGTTTCCGCAAGAAGCTAGCGTACTCACTTTGCCATCGTTTTGGAGGTCTGAGACTTTTAACAACGTCTTAGTATGGTTCGTAGTTTCCTCGTATGCCACGAAGCGCATATTCGGGGAAAGGACCGGAGAACGCCTGTAATAACTGTTGTTTATACTTGGAAGAATACTTCTGATCCGCCCGCTCTCAACGTCCATAATCACGATTTCCTGTGAATCCCAGGCGGTATAAATCAGTCCCTTTCCGTCGGGTGTCCATTGAGCCGTACTCCCCTGTGGGGCGGGGGAAAACGAGATTTCGGAGACCGAGCGTGTTTCCAAGTTCAGCATTTTACATTGGGCGTTGCCACAGTCTCTCTTCACCCAATAGATAATACGGGTTTGATCCGGCGATATCTTTGGGTCATAGACATATATTGCACCTTCCGGAACCCGGACAAGACATTCTTCGCTTCCATCTTTAGGGTCAATCATCCATATTTCCCATCCCTGATAGCCCTGCCTCCAGTCACCTCGTTCAAACACTATAAGACCCCCTGACCAATGGGGATCGCAATCGTCCATGTTACTATGTGTTATACGGGTAAGGCCCGTTCCATCGGGCCTGATAGTGAATATCTGGTAATTGCCGTCTTCACGATCGGGAGTGGTTATTTTGGCAGTAAAAAGAATCAGGGTTTCCTTCTGGTGGGCAACAGAACTCCAAACCGTTGCCTGCCCCGTGCCGACCAAAACGAAAACAAGAAGGAGAAAGGGAAAAGGGAACTTTTTCATAGGTACATTGTAAACCAGAAAAAGTGTAAAGTCAAATTCACTATTGTGGACTTGACTATGTCTCCGGCACTGAGGTCTAATTTGCTTTGGACGCGAAATCAAAAAATCAGTAAAAAGGTGTTTACATGTTGCAAATATCGTTTCGTTTTGGAGGGCCATAGATTTCTCTGATAATTATTGGAAATATTTTGAACAAGCTAGACCCATCTTGAACAGTTGTGAGCGGTTTTCAAAAGTTCACCCTCTATTAAACAAGGACTTACGTCATTTCTGGCGCTGAAAAATGCAAAAGGTAGTGCCAACTTTGTTTTGTTTCTTCCTTTTCAAGAACGCGTTCTCTTGACTCAGATAGTGTTTTGATGTATAATTCGTAGTGAGAACATAAAACATTTCTGCGTGCAGGAGGCATAGATGTTTATTAGGGTAAAGAAAAGCAAAGGTCACGAATATTTGCAGATAGTGCATAATGAAAAGG
>PWMI01000028.1 GCA_003558235.1 Candidatus Iainarchaeum sp. | reverse complement strand
GTTGGGTTACTCATCTGGATAGTTATATCCGGCACATTGTTTTACCTAATCTATCTCCTAGGAGTTAAAGTTCACGGTAAGATTGTTGAAAAATGGACCATGCCCTTACCGATATCTCTTTTAGTATCCCTCTACATAGTAAACATTATAGTATGGATTGTGCTGTATGTAGTAATGCTGATTAATCTATCAAGCCACTACGCAGTAATGGTGATATTATGAATAAAAGAATAATCATCCAACTGAGCTTGCTCATACTAATCATATCGCTAGGTATGACCAGCGTTAATGCATTAGAACCTGAGTTAATTGACCATGAACACTGCTACGAAGAAGGCGGATACTGGTACTGCCTAGAGCTCTCTCCCGCACAAGCTGTTCCCGTGAAGTTCCTGGAACCCATAATGTGCATATCGGAGACGGATGAAACCTGCGTGGGGGACTGCACGGACGTAATAATAGGATGCAGATCCCTGGTAGAAGTTACTAGAGACACCGAGATAGAGGTTAAACTCACCAGGCGCCTCAATCCAGAAGAAACAGAAGACTTAACCGAAAACGTAGTTCTCTCATCAGGAGAAACGCTAGACATAATCATAATGCCAAACAAGATAAACACAGCGAGGTGTATGGCTCCGGAACTAGAAAGTGAAGCAACCCTCTTCCTTCCAGACATATATGAAAGAAACTGTGGATACGAAGGAGAAGAATACCTAGCTGACATCACCTACTACGGAGAAGGAATCGTAATACATACACTCCATGAAAAAGAAAGAATGATAAGCCTCCCAACACTACCCACAGTCATGATGCTACTCGCAGTACTAGTCGTAGCAATATGGGTCTTCTACCCACAAATTACTAAAAAGATGAAGAAGAAAAGTAAACCAAGTAAAGCCAAGAAGAAACAAAAGAAAAACAAAGGTAACAGAGGAAAAGAGTACCGAAGAAAGAGAAAAAAGAAGATAAAGGAAGATGAAGATTAACATGAGAAAATACCTAAAAGGAATTTCAGTCATCATGATGTCCCTGCTAGTCATACAGCTATTTACACCAGGAGTATTCGCAACGTACAACAATAGAGAAAGCTACAGTGGAGACATAGTGGAAGAGAAAGAACTAGGTTTCCTGAGTTCCACACCCATAACCAACGCGGAGGGAGAACAAATAGTTGAAGTTCTTTCACTTGACTGGACGGAAATCCAGGATCTCATAAGAAGAACCAGTGAAGTTACGTTCGATGGATTCGGTAACAAAGACACCTATGAGATGTATAAAGCCATGGAAAGAGGGGAACTATCAGCCCCCGGAGCCACGAACGCCTCTAACCAGTTCATGATAAGCAACTCAGGGGAACCAGTACTGCTCTACGACCTGCTTGAACAGAGAATAGTGAACCCTAACGAAGTAGGGTACCTCAGCCACATGGTAACACAAGGCTTCGTATCATACACCACCTCCGTAGACAAAACCATCAGAGTATGCCCCGAGTACCCAGACGAAGACTGCGAAGCAGGACACCTAAACCCAAGCGAAGTCGCTGAATTAGAAGCAAAACTAAACGATCTTCAATTCAAAATAGAAGCAGAAGTAAATAGAGCCAAAGGAGTAGCTGAAAAAATAGGGGAAGAAACACTAAGAACCATCGGGATATCTGAACACCTAAACTTCTCCGAAGAAGATGTAAGTGAAATAGAGCAAATAAAAGAAAGACTCGAAGACAGAAGCCCCCTGAACACAATTCAAAGTGACTACTCCATAACACACCTAACCCACGCATCCTCTGTACTAATGTTCCCCTACCACCTATCCCAGTACATCGGATTCCTAGATAGCCTGAGAACACAGGAACAGTTCTACGCGATAGCCAAAATAGGAGCAGTAGCAGTAGGACTAAGCAGCGCAGCTAACTCAATCGCAGCCAAAAGACTAGCCAGCCAAGGAATAGATGGAATAACCGGCAAAAGCAAGCTAGGTGCAGGAACCCTGCCCCAGACGAAAAAAGGCCTCGCAAACATGGCTGACTTCGATCCAAAACTACTAGATGCAGATGGAACAGTAGATATGGCAAAAATTGAATCACTTAAATCTCAAGCAAAGCAGTTCGGTTACGTATGGGATGATGGAGAAAGCGCATTTAGACATAGTAAAACCGGGATAGGAATACATTCCCCCCAAAAAGTAGCGGAAAATTTACAAGCAATACAGAAAAATGCACCACTGGAGATAGTCTCTGACATCAAAAAATCAGGAGGCGATGTAGATGTTTTAACAGATACTTTAAGAAATAAAAAAGTAGCAGAACAGACCACTGGAAACCTTTACATGCAAACCGATGAATTTATAGAAGTCAAAAGAAGTAACCCCCAATTAGCTTCTAGAGTACAAGAATTACTAGAAGGACACGAGGGAGCATGGAAGATGGCAAGAGACGGAGAAGGAGGGTATGACCTTGCAGCAGGTATGTTGAGGCAACAGGAGATTGGAACTGAAGCATTAGTAAAAGGAATTGCTATAGACGTTGATCCAAATGACCTCATCATGCAAACAGGGAGACATATGGGAATTCAAGGACTCGGAAAGATTGCAAATACTGAAGGCGCAATAAGCCTAGCCACAGATAGCAGTAGAACCCTTCAAGCCCTAAGATTAGCGAAGGGAGGCGCATCGATGTTCTGGAACGGGGTCCAGATTCAAAGAGGATTCCTAGGAATCGTTTTCCTCGTAAGATCCTTCGGATCACAACCAACAGCAACACTTGAACTATCCACCCTATCAATAGAAGCAAAACCCCAGGGAATAGTGAAACAAAGTGGAGAACCATCCTACTTCGAAATAGCAAGAGCAACGGAAGATACATACGGAAAAGACATCTACCCCGCAAACATCTTCTCCAATACAATGAGCTTCTTCGGATTTGAATGGATACTTGACACAGTACTAGATGAAGCAGATCAAAACATAATCAGAGACAAAATAGAAAGAAACCCAGGACCAGGATACGTAATGGTCATGGACCAACAGTCCGCCGCAGAAGCATACTCAGCAACACCCGTAAACATGATACTCCCCCAAACAGTAGATGGACAAACAAAGTGGATGATAACCAACAGAAACCCAAGCACAACAAACTACCATACATTCGAGCACCCCCGATCATACGTAGGAGACATGGACAGCAAATACAGCACCATCGTACTGAGAATAAAGAACCTAGACATCTCTGGAATGTCAACTGTTGAGACCGACTGGGCGACCGATGACTTAGACTGGCTTCTAGCCATGACCCCAACAACATGGGAAATGATACAAGCATCCGCGATAGTAGGGGCAGCTGGAGCAATAGGAGGACTTCCAAGCGGAATAAAAGGATCAATGGCAGTAAGGACAACCCTATCAGCAGTATTAGTGAGAGGATTGGGAGGATTAACAGAGGATCAAGCTGAAAGAGTACAAAGCCAAAGATACGGATCGATAGTTGATGTAGGAGAAGCCTACCGTAGCGACCAAAAACTCTGTTCAGAAGTACTGAAAGAGTCAGAGGAAGAAGTCAAAACATGGAGAAATAGAATGTACATCACTTTAACAATAGATGCTGTAGGCTCCGCTTTAACATTTATGGGGCCATTAGCACCAGTAGGAACTGCTATGTCAATAGGAGGCTCAATAACCAACTACTGGACCACTCGAGAATACGATAGAGCAAAAACAGAGGGCCTCAATGACATGAAGAACTGCCTAGAAACCCAGTTCGACGTGCTTGCATACAGCAAGATGGATCAAGAAACCCAGGCATCGAGAAACATAATAGAATCAATAACCGGCGCACTAGGAAAGGGACTATCCCAGATACCTGGAATAGATTCAGTTACACCTGAAGCAAGACAAGGTATTCAGGAGATAGGTGAAACAGCTTACTTGAACACCATGAGCCTGAACGGAATAATAGAAGGAGACAGCTTAACCAACCTATACGGCACTGAACTCTATCAAATACACTTCGATAGAGAAGCAGAAGTCAAGTGGTTCCTCAAGGAATACCAAAACATAGAGTTCTGCACAATAGTGGGAACAACTCCACTCGGAGACCCTGAATTCCAGTGCATGAGGAAACAAGGGTACCAGTTATTCGATGCACACGGAAACCAGATACTGAGCGCACCCCACGTAAGAGGATTCAGGTGGGACAACGCAGATCAACTCATGACCATCCCCCAAGAAGTGATAAACATCAAGATCTCAAGCGAACAAGATCCAATGATAGATGTAGTGAACGAAAGAGTACAGATAAAAGAAGAAGCAGTTAACACAGCTGTCAGAGACCTAACAAAAAGCGCGTACACTGACGAAGCACTCGGAGAACTACAAATGATAACCACCAGGAACGCGGTGATCTGGCAAGAAGGCAGCACAACAGTAGTGAAGATGACCGGGCCAATACTCGGAAACATAGGAGAAGGACAGATCCTACGATACGACAACTCACGCGTAAGAGTATACAGAAACAATGAATTAGAAATAGTAAGCAACGCAGATGATGAAAGGCTACTCGACTACGCATTTGAACTGGGACGAGACGGCTTCCTAAGCTTCACCAACGCTAAACTAGTCCCAGGAAGAGGCGAACAGGAAGTAACCATAGATGGAGAAGTAGAAACAAGGAACTTCGATGAATGGAACCACCTAATGATCTATGAACTACTAAGCTTCTCATCCGACAACGTGCAAAGATACACCCTATCAGATGAACTGCTTGAACTCTGCTTAGATGAACTAGGTCAAGTAACCGGACTGAACCTACAAGGAGACTTCGGCTTCGATGAAAGCGGAAGAGCAAACGAACTACTAATGGAGATGTGCCTTTCCTACATAGAAGGATCACACAACCAATCGATAAGCATAGAAGACAACCAAATATGCTACAAAGACCCACAAGGAAACGTAGTCTGCAGAGAGATAATAGGCTTCGAAGACGGACAGATAATAATGGAAGGCGGTTACTCCCTCGGAGTAGAAGTAGGGCCAGATGGACAACCACAGTTCCATTTCTACAGAGATGGGGAACCATACGGCTCACCAATACCACTACTAAGAGGAACCGGACTCGGTGGAACAATAAACTTCAACCCAGAAACAGGCAGAATATCCATAAGCAACGAGTTCCCATTCCAAATAAACCCAGAGTTCGGTAGAATCGGGATGGGAATGGATAACCCTGGAATGGTTGTCCCCCAACAGTCACCATGGGGCAGCAGGCCCATGGCACCAGGAGTAGACGTAGGCCCACGCCCACAACCAAGCCCACTGGCACAACTGCCCTCCGTACCCACTGAACCAATACTACTAGCAGCATTCATAGTAACCATACTCGGAGGAGTATTAGCGATAAGGAAAAAAGATTCATTGAAGAAAGAACAGTTCTCTCAGTAGTAAACCTTTAGGATAGCTTGGCAACCTGGCTCGATGTTCACGGAAGATGTGTAAGTAACATAACCCCCCAAAAAGTACTCTTCTTCTCCCTCAGGGTAACAAATTTCTGTTCCACACCCCTGAAAACAAAGGAACGTTGCGGGGCTAGGGGAAGAGCCATTGACTACATCCCAAACTTCAGCGATGTGGTCCTTTACCTCATCAGGATTTCCCTCAGCGACTTTTCTTCTTAAGCCATTCCAGAAAACATAGTTATCAGCACTCTGAAGGGCAACTAAGGCATTTCCAGTGTATTCTAAGTTATATATCGCGCTTATCTGTTGATCTATACCTTGACCGTAAACACTTGAAGCATAGAATAGAAGTGTGGATGATACTGCGCAGATCATCATGAAGAACAATGCATCCATTATTGCTCCTTGTCCTTTATTCATCTTCTCATTCCTCCCAAACACATATTCTAACCACATCTAACTTTATTTCGTTATTTAATTCCCTGGATACGAGGTAAGAGAAGTGAATCGATTGTTCATCACACTCGTTCTCTCCAAAGAGTTCTTCCCCGTACTTAGCGTTGAACTGAAGACCATTGTTCTCTGCTATCGCTATCGCTTCTGGATTATTTGATAGGGCAACATCATTTTGCGCATCTAACACTGGTTCCCTTACTATTGCTCTGCTTATGTCTACAGCACCTCTCATTAACCTGACTCTTCCTTGTCTTTGGTTGAAGGTATGCATTGCGAAGGTTAATCCTGAGAAGAAAAGAGTTAATGCTAGCATTATCGCTATTAGCGATGGTAGATCATCTCCAAGTGGCCCTATGAACCCTTTCTTCATTTTCAACATTCCTCGCATGAGCTTGCGTCACACCCCATAACCGTAAAACTTTTTCCTTGTCTGGATACTATCACGAAGTTGTATTTTTCTGAAGGTAAGAGAACCCCTTCACCGTTTCCTATTTCTAGATCGTATCCCTGTGGCAGTTTAAAGGAGGTTCCCGCTATGTAGTTTCCCTCCGGGATATTTGTATCGTATGTTCCTCTTGCTACTGTAACCACTAAAGTATTTTGATTTGTTTTGTAGATGTCCATCGTGTAGCTTATTGCCCTATCCGTATCCCTAGGTATTCTCTCCGGTAGAACGATGCATTGTGACCCTGATTCTGCTTTTATTCCGAGCAGTGATTGAGCTAAGTCTGTGACTCTCATCGAAAGGTGTTGAGCTGATTCTGAAAGAGCTCTCTGTTCAACGAGTCCCGCGAAGGAGATGAGTATCGCGAAGGTCATCGTTAGGAAGACTAGCATCACGACTTTCGTCAGTAACCATGTTGATATTCCTTTCTTCATTTAATCACCACCAAATTTGGTTTCAGATTAGCTTAGATCATCTATTCTTATTCTTCTTGTTGTTTCCTTGGTCACTCTAAGCGCAAAGGATCCTGTGCCCCACCCACAGTCTTCATTTGGATCAAACCCTTTATCATAAACATCAATTATACTCTGTGCCCCGCAATTTTGTTCTAAACCCTCCATCCTTATGCTTACTCCCTCGGGGATATCTATGTATACCCTTGATGATACATATCTGTTTCCTTGTTCGTCTAGGGTTATCGCTACAGCCATTACGCAGTAGTTTTTTCCGGTGTTGCGTTGACAAGCTTCTTTAGTTCCACTTACTAGCCTGACTGATTCGAAGTTAACGTTACATCCTGCTGGTGGGCTCAGGTCCATGATCACTACTGGGGGAGATGTTCCTACTCCACCCCGATAGGCTTGCTCAATGGTTCTGGCTAGGTTGTTTAGCCCTGTGGCTACTTTTTCATCGTACTGCGTCATGCAGACCTGTCGGTAGCTGTAGAATCCTATTATCATGACGAATGTGAGTATTGTTACTCCTAGGAGTAACTCTATTGGCATTGATTCTTGTCCTTTTTCCATGTTTTATAGAAGGTTTCTGTGTATAAAAAGAACTAGGGAAGTAGGGGTAGTATGAGTGATGGGAGTTGTAGTTCAGCGTATTCTGCTCCCGTTTGGAACATTGGCTTGATCACTGCTAGGAGGAGTATTATAGCTATCACTGCTACTATCACTAGGTACATTGGTGTCCAGCTTACATCTCCTCTTTCACTCATCTACTATTCACCCGTAATATCTACTTAATTATTGACAGCCTTCATCCCTTAAATCCTGTGCAGATGCTCCAACCCCTAAGAAACAGGCATCATCTGTACAACATGCTATTATTCTTGCTCTTCCATCGTTGTTTATTATTAATTCCCCAGTACCTTCATCGACGTCACAAAATGCACGTCGGCATACAAAAGTCACAGGATTTCCTCCTGCTGCGCTCTGAAAAGCTCCTGGCCCATATATACTCCCCCCTGAGAATGAGACTTCTGGACCCATTCTAGTCATATCTCCCCCGGAAACATCTCTCAGTAGTCCTTGTGCTTGGTCTGTGAACCCTACTGGCATGGATATTCCTCCGAGTATTGATAGTAGTATTCCTAGTATCGCTACTGCTACTACTGCTGCTATTAGTAGTTTGAACGTGCTGAATGCTTGTCCTTTTTCGTTCATCTTGAATCTGTTTTTAATGTTCATTTTTTCCCTCCTTATTTTTGTTGAACTTCTTTGTGTATTGATTTAACGTGTGTTGCTTATAAAAGTTACCTTCCACATGTGCTGGAGCCTAACCATATGGCGCATGCGGTGGAATCGCATTCTGCGGAGATCGATGATCTGACATCCTGCTTTATTTCATTATTTTCGTATAGGTTTCCCAAATTTTGTCCATTAACTGTTACTGTTACTTCTGGATGGGTGAATCTTTTCAACATTCCTCCTTCGTAGTATTCTCCTTCGATGAAGTGCACGGGGTCTCTTGAGAAGCATCTTCCGGGTGCTCTTGAGGCGCTTTCTAGTACTTCTTTGGCTGCGTCCATTCCTGTTATGGGGGGATGCATTGATTGTGTGTAGTTGTGGACTATTGCTAGTAGTGCTACTGCGAACACTGCGCTTATGAGTAGTTTGTATACTGTGCCTATCTGTGCTTTTTGTGCTTTCATCTTTTCACTTTCCTCATGCTATGGCTGCGGTCATGTTTGTCGCGAAGAACGCTGCGAAGAAGTAGAATATCAGTGCTATGGGTAGACTTTTCGCTAAGTTCATTTTGAGTGCTAGGTTGTTTGGTCCTTCTTCTACTCTGCTGGTGAAGTATACTAGGATGAGTGTTACTTGTACTACGTAGATTCCTATTATGAAGAGGAAGAATGTTGGCCCTGGAACTAGCTCTAGGACTTCTGCTGAGCCAAATATTCCTGCTAGTCCCCCTATTCCTTCCATTCCTGCTGCTCCTGTTCCTGCTCCTGTTATTTGTGATCCTCCCATGGCTTGTAGTGCGTCTATGATTATTTTTTGTAGTGCTGTTGTTATTCCGAGTACTAGTGGCCCTATGAAGTATGCTATTGATTTCATCATCGCTGTTACGTCTTCTAGTTGTGTTCTTATTTTTTCTTTTACTATCGAGGTGTCTTTCAGTTGCATTGAGAGGGATACTAGGGTTCTCGATGCTTGTTTTGCTCCTAGTTTGACTGAGTCGACGACTACTTTGATTGCTCCTACTATCATTTCGCTTGGTAGGTCTTTGAGTGATCCGTAGGTTTTGTCGAAGAATGCTCCTTCTATGGTCATTCCGAAGGACTTGATGTTGTTGACTGTTTTTTCAAATAGTTCCGATATCTTGGTTTTTCCTAGGAATCCGCAGGTGTATTCTAGTGCTTCTTCCATTGGTCTGTTTTCCCCTAGTCTGCTGGCTAGGATGTAGATTGAGTCTTTGAATTCATCTTCCATCTGCATTACTTCTCTTTGAACTTTTCTCTTGGCGTAGCTTGTTCCGTATGAGTATATTGAGATGGCTGCTGCTATGGCCATTATCATTCCTGTGAGGTGGAAGAATGGGATGTATGCTTTGGCTGCTTCTGGGTAGAGCGCTGGATCGGGCATGGGGTTCAATATCGGTTCGAGGAGGAAGTTGAATGATAGGTATATCGCTATCGCTGCGGCTAGTGCCACTAGCCATACTGGTACGGTTGTTTCCCCTATCTTCATGTGTCCTTTTTTGGGTAGCCCTGGGTGTGATTGGGGGATCTTGGGTGGTACGTATACTGGTGGTCTTTTTTTGAGTATGTTTTTGGCGAATACGAAGGTTCCTACTGGTACTAGTATATTGTATAGTAGTATTAGTATCCAGCTTTGGGCTAGTGGTACGTTGGCCATCATTGAGCCTATGGGTAGCATTATTATGAGTATCAGTGGTAGGAGTACTCCTATGTAGTAGAGGTATATGCTGGGTTGCTTCATTGCTTTAGCGTACTCGGTCATGTTGTTTTTTATTCCTTCCAGTACGTCTTTCATTGCTTTGTCTAGTAGTCTGCTTCTTTGAACTTCGTTGGGTTCTACTGTGCTGGATCTTATGAGCATTATTCCGTGTTTGAACTCCGGGCTGTATTCTCCCCATTTGTATGCTAGTTCGTCGAGTGATTCTCCCGCTGATTTGTATGTTCCTACTCTTAGGCCCCATACTATCTCTTGTAGGTCTTCGGCTATCTTTCCTCTTCCGTGTTCTGCTGCGAAGTCTATGGCTCTTTCTAGGTTTGGTGTTAGCTTCATCGACATTACTAGGTAGTTGACTATCTCTGGGATGTAGGTGAGTGCCATTATTTTTTCTCTTTCGGCGGCTGTCAGCGGGTAGTTGCTGAAGTAGTAGACGATTAGTATTGGTGTTAGGACCATCGGCATTATTGCGTAGATGAAGATGGTGAAGGAGAGTGAGTGTGTTATGAATGTTAGGTAGAGTAGGTATGTTATGGCTGCTATGATTGGAACTAGAGCCATTCCTAGGGCTTTGTTTGTGGCTCCTTTTATTTCGTTTGGTGTTATTTCCCAGCCTAGGAAGTTGATGGCTTTCTCGTGTTTTTCGGAGGTCCATTTTCCTCCTTTTATCTTTGGGTTGCTGGCGAACTTTGTGTACCAGTTTTCTTTTTTTTCTTTTTTCTTGGGTTGCTCTCCACCCATGTATCCTTTAAAGTTTCCTCGCGGCTTCACGGTGTCTCCTCCTTGCCACTAGTTCTTTCACCTGTTCTTTTTTGACCCATTCTTTCCATTTTTCCTGTGCTTCTTTGTAGTTGGCTGCGCCTGTTTCTCTTCTTTGTTTGTCTATTATTATGCTCCACTTGGTGTTGGCTGGGACTGTGTAGTTGGCTTCTAGGAGTTTTGGTACTTTGTGTTTGTTTTTCATGTCCACTAGGAACTGCTTGGTTTCTGCTCTTGCGTTTATGTCGTCCCATATTTCTTTTTGCGTGAGTCCTCTGTCTTTTGCTATTCTTGGGAATAGCTCGGATTTCTCAAGGTTTTCTTCCATTACTCTGTGGGTGTCTTTTTTAGCGTCGAACTCGAGTAGGTCCACTAGTCCTCCTTCTTTGTATGGTTCTTCTGTCCAGTGTTTCCCTATCTCGGTTATTCCCACTAGTCTTCTGTTTTTCTTGAGGGATCCTTTGAATCTTACTGGTGCACAGGTCACTACTGTGTCTGTGGCTTTGAAGGATGTGCTTGGTACTCCTAGGTCGTTGACTACTCTGTCCCATACTGAGTATGCTCCTGTTCCGTGTATTGTTCCCATTACTACGTTTCCTGCTGCTCCTACTCTCATTGCTTCGTATAGGACTATTGCTTCCTTTGATCTTACTTCTCCCACGATGAGTACCGATGATCCTAATCTTAGTGCTGTTCTCAGTGCTTCTTCTGGTGGTACTTCTGCTTCGGTTCCCGCTACTGAGATTGGTGACTTTGTTTTGAGTCTCTGTATGTGGAATCCTATTGACTTCATGTAGTCCACTGGAAGTTCGAAGGTGTCTTCTTGGACTATCATTCTGAATGCTGGTAGTATCTCCAGCATCAGTGATTGTGTCATGCTGGTTTTTCCTGCTCCTCTTGATCCTGTTACTAGGGTGGTTGCTTGGGCGTCTATTAGGAAGCTCAGCAGTCCAGCTGCTTTGCTGTTAACCATGTCTACGTCTATGAATTGGGGTAGTGTCCATGGTGTTACTTTGTGTAGTCTTAGGACGATTGCTTTTCCTTCTGGTGCTAGTGGTTGCCTTATCGCTGCTACTCTTGTTTTGAGTCTTTCGAGTGATAGGTCTAGGACGGGGTGTGCTTCGTCGAATGGTCTTCCGCTTATTGATCTGAATCTTGATATTATTCCTTTTGCTTCTTCGGGTGTGAATACTATGTTGGTTTCGCATGTGCCGTAGTCCTGGTGGACCAGGTACACTGGGTACTTTCCGAGTGGGGAGTCCATGTATATGTCGGTTATTCTTCTGTCGCTCACTAGTAGCTCCATCATTCCGAATCCAACGGTGTACCTCGCGACTATCTTTGCTAGTGAGTCTCTCTTGTCCGTCGTCATCCTTATTCCATTTTTCTCCGCGATGTCTTCGATGGTGGTCGAGTATATTCTCTCGAAGTATCTTTGTGCTTCCCCTGGTTCCTTGAAGGATATTCCTTCTGGCCTGTATTCTGCTACTTGTTCCCTTGTTTTGCTCATTACGAAGTATTCGTCTGGTTCCAGGTCGTACTCCGGTGGGTAGATGTAGTAGAGTTTCTCTATTTTCTCTGGGTGTTCGTATATCTTTACTTTCGCGTCCTCAACTTCGTATGAGTCTATTAGTTCTATCTCAGCTGGTGTGTGGAAGAATACTCTGCTTGAAACGAATCCTGGTTTTATTTCTGCTTCGAAGAGTGATCTGTATGGTTCCCTTGTTCTGGGTATTTCTCCCATCCCTTTCAGAAGCAGTTTGAGTTCGCTTACTATCTTTGTTTCGTTGAGTCTGTTTCTTATCCAGTTCAGTGTCTCAAGGTACTTCTGGCTGCATTCTTTTTCTTCTCCCGTAGCCTTGGAGAGGTGTTGTCTTTCTCGTTTTATTGCTTGAACCAGTCTTATGTATGCTTGTAATGGATCCCTTGTTATGAGTTGCTTAGCTATGGTTACAATCGTGTTGTATCTTTCCCTGTGGGTTCTGGGGCATCCTTTTGCTTTTATTCTACTGGGGGCCCACACTTTCTTGCTTTCGAACTCATCGGCTAGTCCTCCGAGTTCCTTGAGCATCTGTGTTTGCTCTGGGTTGTAGGTTCTTTCATATACTTTGCTTATGACTATCATGTCTGCATCGTGGTTGAATGCTAGTACTGCGCATTCATCCATGAACTCTGGGTAGTCTATTACTGAGCATTCTTCTTTTCCTCTGCAGTCTATCATTAAATAGGTGTTTCCACCTTCTGTATTTATGGTGTAGTCATGTGGCATTTAAGGAACCTCTTGAGTCGTTTGATTAATTTTTCTAAGTCCGGTGAGTTACTGAAGGGACTCAAGTTCATAGTAAGCATTCTGTGTTTATATATCTTGTTCCAACTCACTATTCAGATTGTGGGCCTAGGTCCCTTGAGGACCTTGACCGCCCGTGCTGCCTCTTTGCTGCTTGGTGCCGCTGGAGTTAATCACTTCGTTTCCTATGGAGCCATTCCAATCATCTCGGTGCTTGGTCCTCTCGGAGAGGTTTGGGTGGATGCAGCGATAGTTGATCTGTGCGTGGGGGACGTTGAACTGGCTCTTCTTCCAGCCATAATCCTGAGTACCTTTGACAGGTCACTCAGAAGACGCATCGTAGGTTCCCTGGTGGGAGTAACCATGATCCTCATCGTCAACCCACTTAGGATATTCACCGTTCTTTGGGCTGGCTCCAGGTTCGATTGGAGAGTGGCCGAGCTCATGCATGGCTTCACCTTCAGGGTGATGTTAGTGTTAATAATCCTGGGTTTCTATTATATATGGTACTTGAAGTACGACTCGATAGCGGAGGCATTGAATGGATTTACTGAAAAAACTAGGTCGATCCTCAAGAAGTAACAGGGGATTCAGCCTATTCACACCCCTAGTAGGGACGGCCGTGATAATCATCTCTATCCTGATAACCGTGACGATGATGCATAACAACATGCTCGTGAGCGAGAGCCTCAGC
>PWMI01000007.1 GCA_003558235.1 Candidatus Iainarchaeum sp. | reverse complement strand
TGATCAGCGCCGGTATTACGAGGTCGTCGATGTGGTGAATGTTGTAATACGGAATGAAGTTGAAATATCCAACTCCCAGTACTGGATGGTCTTTGATCATCTGCCATCCATGCTGCCAATACAGCAGTCGCTGCTAGGAGGTGATGTCCGTGCCCGCCTGTTCAAAACGAACTTTTTGCTCCTCAGGCAACAAGTGGTACCCCACCACCGCCAGGATCGTGACTAGCAACAAGGCCTTGAACCGCTGCTTCATCGACAGGAGCAAAGCCAGTACCTGAACCGCCAGGGCAATCTGGCCCCCGCGGGTGTTGGTGCCCAGTGCGGTGAGCGCAGCCGTGATCGGCACCAGATACAGTAGGTAGAGCTGCCAGCGCTTCACGTAGGAGGCGACGGCAAGACTGAAGAACAACGCTATCGGCGCAAAGATCACCATCTGGATCGCCAATTCGCCCGGATTCTGGAAAAAGCCCCGCGGCCCAGCCAGCCCCCAGCCGCTGAAGCCGAAGCCCATGCCCGCCCAGACGCGAGCGCCATGCTGCGAGAGCTTGAGGCTCGCGAGCATAAAGATCAACAGTAGGATATAGAACCGCACGCGGGTTGTGGCGATCTGGGTCAGCACGAAGAAGATCACAACCCAGTTGAAGAAGTTCATGAATTGCGACCACGACAGGGCCGGCCAATAGGCCGTCATCGATGCGAGGATGATGACTCCCAGGAACACGGCGATGCCGGTGCTCGCCCAGGTCCAGACGAACCTGCGGTTCGGGTCCAGCAGCCAGCCGATCAACGCCAGCAGGATGAAGGTTCGGGCCCAGTAGGGATAGATCTCGAAAACAGGCCAGATTGCCTGCGGTCGCACATACTCGAAGAACAGGTAGGCGCAGGCCATCCAGAACGCGAAGCCCTCATTGGCGAACGCGCCCCACAGGTGGCTGGGGCGCAACGCGTACAGTGGTTCCATGGAGGAGCTCACGCCACGTGCATGCGTCGGGCTGGAAGGTACTGGCATCAACGGCCTCAGTGGAAGTTGGTCTGACCCAAGGGTTTCCGCAGTGTATCGTAGGCAGCGCTTATCTGCTGAGCCCAAAGCGGCCGCGGACTTCGGTTTTTAAAACTTGGAAGATGTCGGTTCACATGGTCAATTCGGCTAATGGGCCGACGCAAGCAGGCTTCGCATGTCATGTGAGAGGGCTTTCTGACCGCGAAAAATATTCAATCAGCCGCAAAAGCTGGTGATCGAATTGGTCACTTCCTACCGCTTCAACGCGGCTTTCTCTCTGGCATTTCATCTCATAAAGGTAAGGAATCCCTAAACAATAAAAACCCATTCCTTCTTGAGCAGCGGCCGCCCAAAACCAAAGGTCCTCCGCGTCGGGGCAGAGCTGCATCGCGAGCGCTTGATTACTCAGGATCCTGCTTCGGAAAAAAGACGCAGGGAAGAGTACAGCGGTCCGGCCAGTCAGTAAGAGTTGGGGTCCCAGAGAGTTTGAAGAGGCACGAGTCCAAAGCCGAGATGGGAGCAGGGCGTTATCAAACGAACCTATCTCCCACCCGGTGCACCCAATTATCTCCTCTGAGCGCATTTTTCGGGCCTCAACAAGATTCCGAATGGTGCCTTCAGGATACAAGATGCCATCGTCCGCAGTCATTACGTCGTAGCCTGGGAACAGACGCGCGGCTGACAAAGCCACGCCAAGCCTGTTAATGTGTGCTTTCGCCCAAACTATTTCCAGCCCTTGCCCCATTTGCCGTTTAACCGATTTCGGGAGGATTCGTCGCGGAAATGCATCGTCCTCAAGGACAAGAACGATTCTTTCTGGTGCAACGTCTTGTCTCAAGATGCTCTCAATGGCCATCCAAGCTTGTCTGATCCGCGGCGGGCTAGTTGTCAAGCTAACTATTAGATTGTCAGCAACCTTTCTCGGGCCGTCGGCCCTCAGGCTTACGGATGCGGATTCCAAGCGTTTTTGGTCTGTCTTGAAGTCGCGCCACCGCTGGATCTTTTTGTTCATTGCATTGCGGCCGAGTGCTTGTGGCAGGGCCGCTTTGGCGACGAGCTTGATGGTTCTCCTAGGGGAGTGTCGAAAAGCCGATTCCAATGCTTTGACGCGATGGAACGGCACCACAGACTTAGAATAGAGGGCGGACTTGTAGTTATTGAAAATCCGCTTGCGAAAGACTGGGTCCAGTTCGTCGTTCTCGAGAAACCGAGCAATATCTTGGTTCCATTGTTCCATCTTGCGGGCCCACTGAAATCGGTCCGAACCCAAAACCAACCCGTGCTGGCCGCGCCTGTAGACTGATGAATAGATCGGGGTATATTTTATATTCCCTTTCGTCGCGAGATAACACCAAGTGCCGATGTCTCCGGCAATCTTAAGTGCGTCAGCCCGGCCGGCGATCGCTGCTGCTCTATACACAACGGAGGCTGTGGTGAATGGTCTTGGGCCGAGAAGTTCGATAACGTCTATATCGTGCTCTGGTTGCTTGCTGAAAGCCTCAAAGCGTCCATCTTCTGTAAAAAAGATTATCGCATTTTCAGTCGAGGCGGCATAAAGTGGGTTGGCCGATAGGAAATTGACCTGCCTCTGGAGTTTGTGCCGATCTATCCAGTAGTCATCTCCCTCGCAAGGAGCGATGTACTCCCCTGCAACCAGCGGATGGACATAAGGGCCTCGTTTTAAACCGCGGGAAAACAGGTTGGTCTCTTGGAGGACGGCTCTTATCACATGAGGATATTTTTCGGAATACTGCTTGATGATTTCCTGCGTGCCGTCGGTGGATGCGTCGTCGTGGACTACGATTCGAAAAGGGAAATCCGTTCGTTGAATCAGGAAGCCGTGGAGGGCGTCCCGGATGAAAGATACGTGGTTGTAGGTGATGCACTTGATTGTGAGGAGCGGCTCATCCAAGTTGCCCTGCCATGACGCCATCAACTCCTGTTCCGTTGGGATGTTCGAGGGTGGTTTTGGGACTTCCTTCAGGATCTGCATACCGGCTATACCGTTGCAATGGGCGTCGTCGGCGAGCCCACCGCGCCCGTGAGCCGCAACGGTGGCGCCGTGAGCAGGAACCTCGATCGACCGTTCACCCGAAGCCACTCCGCGAGATCCTCGAGGAACCAGAGTTCCCCCAAATGCACGCCAAGCTTGAACAGACAAAGCTCGTGCAGAGGCAGTGTGGTTCCAATGTGTTTCTCGGGGCGCGGCTGCCCCACGGCTTCAATCGCTAGATTATCCGCAGCAATCGCAGCAACACCGCTGTCGGCCACCCACTGCAACAGGCGTTCGTCGCTCCCGTCCAAAACGGCGCAGGCTTGCCTAATCGAAGCATCCGGCCGGCCCCGCATGCGCATGATCATGCGGTCGAGTCCTGTCCAAAGGAACAGGATGTCGCCGGATTCGACTTCGACCCTGTCCTGCTCCATGACTCGCATCAGGTCGTCGTAGCCCACGAGCTTGCGGGGGAACTCGCCGAAGTGGCTGAAGAGATCGACGAGGACGCCCCTCCCCTGCAC
>PWMI01000013.1 GCA_003558235.1 Candidatus Iainarchaeum sp. | reverse complement strand
CGGGACGCTCGAGCCGGACCTCGTCACCGAGGTGGCCACGACGGCGAACGGGCGGAAGGTGATCGCCGCCGACGGCGACGGGCAGCGCGTGACGTTGACGTTGACGCTCCGGGACGACGTCGCGTGGTCGGACGGCACGCCGATCACGACGACGGACCTGGCGTTCGTGGCCGAGGTCTCGGCTGCCGTGCGACCGAGCGTCTGGGAGCGGCTCACGTACGAGACGATCGACGTGCGAACCTTCAGGCTCACCGTGTCCGATGCGCAGACCTTGGACCTCGTGGGGTCACCGATGCCAGTGTTGCCCGCGCACGCGTTGCGGCCCGCATGGGACGCAGCGCTGGCGGCCGGGACGCCGCTCGAGGACGTGTTCGCGGCGTTCGGTTCGGCAGAAGCGGTGAACGACGGGCGGCTGGTGTCGTCGGGTCCCTTCACGGCGGTGGACTGGGAGCCCGGGGTCGCGTTGACGATGGTGCGCAACCCTCGTTACCACGATCATCCGGCGAACGCCGAGGCATACGCGCAGGTCGTGGAGTACCGCTTCATCACCAGCCCGTTCGCGCTCGTGTCGTCGATCGAGGCGGGCACGGTGGATGCCACATCGAGCCCTTGGATCACGTTCGATCAGGCGTTGTCGTTACCTGAGGGCGGCGGCTTCGACGTCTGGTTCGTTCCGAGCGCGACGTGGGAGCACCTAGCGATCAACCAGTTCGCCAACGTGCCGGCGGTGACGGACCTGCAGCTCGACGACGTGCGTACGCGGCAGGCGCTCCTGCACGCGATCGATCGTCAAGGGATGGTCGATGCGCTGTTCGACGGGGTGCAGTTGGTGGCGCACTCGAACGTGTCGCCGTTCGACCCGATCTACGCCCCGGACGTGCGGCAATACGAGTTCGACCCGGACGCGGCCCGGTCCCTGCTGGCCGAACTCGGCTGGACAGCCGGCACCGACGGGGTGCTGGAGCGCGTCACGTTGGACGATCGGACGGTCCGGTTCGAGCTGGCGTTCGTGACCACGGAGGGCAACGTCGCGCGGGAGCGGCAGCAAGCGTTCATCGCCGACGGCTTGCGCGAGGTGGGGATCGCCGTTCGGATCGAGAACGCGCCCTCGAGTGTTGTGTTGGCACCTGACTTCTACTTCCGCGCTTACGACGGGGCCTGGACGGGGCTCTTCATGTTCGCCTTGGTGTCGAGTCGCGCGTCGAACCTGAACGCCCTCACGTACCTCTGCCGTGCCGCGCCCACGCCGGCGAACGAGTATCGTGGCTCGAACATCGGCGGCGCCTGCGTCGAGGCATACGACGAGCTGCGCGATCGCGCCGTGCGGGAGCTTGACCCCGAACTCGCTGTGCCGCTGTATCAGGAGATGCAGCGGGTGTTCGCTGAGAACGTGATGGCGATTCCGCTGCTGTACCGCTCGAATCCGCTGGTCACGGCCGACGGCCTGGTGAACTACGTGACGAGCACGTTCAACCAGGACACGGGGTACCCGCCGGCGCAACCGGCGCTGGTGGGTTGGGCCGACCGCGGGGCGGCACAGGTGTTCGATCAGGCTGACTTCGCGCTACGGCGCTGACGCGCATTCGGAGGTGGCCCTCACCTATCGCTGGCGTGCGCTGGCGGTCTGGTCGGGATAGTCGGCGAGGTTTTCCGTGAGCGCCTGCTGGACGCGCGCAACGCGCTCGCGGGTGTTGTCGATGGCCGTCACGAGCGCGTCGCCGACAACGATCTCGGCCCGCAGCCCGATGGTCCAGTTCGGGTTGGTGGTGCCGGGGTAGCCGAGGGTGACCTCCGCGCCGGGCGCGCGGTTGAACACGCCCATCTCGGTGCCCCGCGTGACGCGCTTGGTGGCGAACTGCAGCTCGGCCAGCCGGAGGCGGCCGAGGTCGCCGCGCGCGCAGCGCCTGCAGCGCGCCGTCGCGCTGCGCGGTGTCGAGGTCGAAGCGGGGGCTACGCGCCCTGGGGAAGCGATGCGCCGGCAAGGTGAAGAGCGCGAACGCCGGATGAAACGACGATGCTACGTCACGTCGATTTCCTCGGTGCCGGTGGCGGGGCCGGCCACCTGAGCACTCGAAACGGAAGGCGACGCTCACGAACGCCCGGCCGCAGCCGGTCCAGCTGAACTCGGCAGCGGCGGCGCCTTCGTGCGTCTGCCGGGCACCCGCGGCGTCCACCACCTCGGCATCGAACGCCGCAAGGAGCGAGGCGTCGCTTCGTGGCATGGGGCAGCCGGCTGCCGAATCGGCGGCGGTGCGCGGCGCACGCCTCGGCTTCGTCGACGCCGGCTCGCACGATAGGGCGAACCTCGGCATCAACGACGCAACCAGGCTGGGAATCGCAGACGACTTCGACGCCGGCGTCACCTTCGAGGGTGGCGTTTCGACCACCGCCGGCGACCGCCCGGACGTCGAGGACGTCGACGACGTCGTGTGCTCGATCGGCCACGCGACGGGCATCCCAAACGAGGGCGTGATCGTGCGTGGCGGCGTCCTGCCCACCGAAGGCGAGTGGGTCACGACCGCCTGGACGGACATGCTCGACGCGCCCGAGACCAGCGACGCGCTGTTCCGCCGCTGCCGCGGCAGCGCTGCGGCAACGACCTGGGTGCACATCGCTTCGCAGCAATGCCGACCCGGTCCGTGGTCGGGACGATGGCTCGGTTGCGCAAGCTGCGCGTTACGTCCGCACCTGCAGCGAGTCGCCCATTGGGCGCGAACGGTTTGGTAGGCTCGCGAAAGCGATGGACGATGACACCCAAGTTCTGACCCTGGCTGACCTGATCGCCTTCCTCCGCCGATACGCGATGGCGCTCGTCGGCGCCGCGCTAGTGGCCGGCGCGCTGGCGTACGTGATCTCGTCGTTCCTGGAACCCACCTACGAGGCGCGCAGCATCGTGCTGGCGGCGCAGACGAACCCGGAGTTCCGGCAGTTCGGCATGGGGATCGCCACCGCCGCGCCGCTCGACGTGAGCGTGTACCGAGCAGCCGCGCTGACGCCGGAGGCGCTGGAGGACGCGCGTGCCCGGGCGCAGGCGGCGGGCGTCGATCCTGTCCCGAGCACAACCGCGCTGCGGCGCGCAGCCACCATCACTACCGAGGCGCGCGGCACCAGCAGCCTCATGACGATCGCTGTGCGCGACGGCGACCCGCTCACCGCCACGCGCCTGGCCGACGCGATCGCCGGGGCCGCCGTGGCGTGGGACCAACGGCGCGCCCGTAGCGCGCTGGATCAGCTCGTGAACAGCCTGACCATGCAGATCGAGGCGCTCGACCAGCAGATCGCGGAGCTCTCGGCGCGCCAGGACGTGAGCCCAGATCAGATCGCCGGCCGCGTGAGCCTGCGCGCCGAGCAGCAGGAGCAGCTGTACTACGCGCGGGTACTGGCTGGCAGCGCCAGCGGGCTGCTGTCGGTGCTGCAGCGCGCCGAGTTGCCGCTTGGCCCCGTGGCGCCGCGTCCGGTGCTGAACGCCGCCCTGGCGGTGGTGCTGGCGATCACGCTGGTGCTGCTTGTGGGGCTGCTGCGCGACCTGCTCGACACGCGCTTGCGGACCGTCGATCAGGTGACGG